>JAAYZQ010000321.1 GCA_012514775.1 Anaerolineaceae bacterium | reverse complement strand
GGCGAGCCGGCCTACAAGCTCACCGTCGACCAGGACGGCATCTACCAGGTGACCCGGGACGACCTGCAGGCCGCCGGCGTGGACCTCGCCGCCCTGGAACCGCGCACCTTCCGCCTCTACGACCGTGGCCAGGAGGTGGCAGTTCACGTCGCGGGCGAGGGGGACGGCAGCTTTGACCCCGGCGACGCCCTGCTCTTTTACGGCCAGGTGCCGCCCAGCCGCTATACCCATAGCCACGTCTACTGGCTGACCTGGGGCGGCGCAGCAGGCCGGCGCATGGCTGCCCTCGACGGCACCCCCGGCGGTACGGCACCCACCCCTGCCTACTTTCGCACCCTGCACCGTGCCGAAGAGGACCACAACTACCAGGCGGGCCGGCCCAGCGGGCCCGAGGGCGATCGCTGGTATTGGGGCTGGATCTGGGCCGACGCTCCCTCCAGCGGGAGCTATGGCACGGCCCTGGGACACCTGGCGACCGAGCCCCTGTCGGCCACGGTCCGCGGCCTCTTCCACGGCTACGACGCCTCGCCGCAGCATCACACCCGCGTCCAGCTCAACGGCCACCTCATCGACGACGCTACCTGGGCGCCCACGGCCGAATACTCGTTCACCGTGGACGTGCCCCAGGATGTTCTCGTGGAGGGCACGAACACCTTTGTCGTGGAGTGCCCCCTGGACGGCGGCATCACCGGCGACTACCTGGTGGTCAACCGCTTCGAGATCGAGTACCAGCGCACGTACCAGGCCGCGGACGACGTTCTCTCGTTCGACGGGGACGAGGCCGGCACCTGGGAGTACCGCGTGGGTGGGTTCAGCACCGAAGGCGTGGAGCTGTACGACGTGACCGACCCCGTGGCCCCGGCCCGTATCCTGGGCGCAGTCGTGACGCCTGCCGGCGGCAGCTACACCACCGCCTTCGAGGGGAGCGGGACCGGCGAGCGCCATTACGTCGCCCTGGCGCCGGCCCGGCGCCTCAGCCCGGCCAGGATCGAGCCGGACAGCCCATCGAGCCTCGCCTCGCCGGCCAACGGCGCCGACTATGTCATCGTCGCCCCCGCCGACCTGATCCCGGCCCTGGCGCCCCTGGCCGCCCACCGCGCCGCGCAGGGCCTGCGCACGATGGTCGTCGACGTGCAGGACGCCTACGACGAGTCTGCCCACGGCCGGCCCGACCCGGAGGCCATCCGCGACCTGGCCGCCTATGCCTACGCCAACTGGCAGCCGCCGGCCCCCGCCTACCTGCTCCTGGCTGGCGACGGCAACTATGACTTCAAGGACAACCTGGGCTTTGGCGAGCCCAGCTACGTGCCGCCCTACCTCGCCGACGCCGATCCCTGGTTCGGCGAGACGGCGGCCGACAACCGCTACGCCTGCGTCAGCGGTGACGATACCCTGCCCGACCTGCACCTGGGCCGCCTGCCCATCAAGACCGCCGCCGAGGCCGCGGCCGTCGTGGCCAAGATATTGGCCTATGAAGCAGCTCCGCCCGGTGCCGATTGGCACGGTCGCGTCCTCCTGGTTGCCGATAACGCCGACTCGGGCGGCGACTATGACACCCACGCCGACGACCTGGCGGACGCTTACCTGCCGGCGCCCTACGCCGCGGTAAAGGTCTACTACAAGCTGACCCACGCCACGGCTGCCGCCGCCAAGGCCGCCATCCTGGCCGCCTTTGGCGAAGGACACCTCCTGGTCTACTACAGCGGCCACGCCGCCATCGACTTCTGGGCCTCGGAGCACCTCCTGGACGTGGCCGACGCCCGGACCCTGACCAACGGCGACAGGCTGCCCTTTGCCGTGCCCATGACCTGCCTGGAGGGCTATTACATCCATCCCAGCCGCGTCGACCTGGACCTCTCTTCCCTGGCCGAGACGCTGGTCCGCAACCCGGCCGGCGGGGCCATCGCCAGTTGGTCGCCCACGGGCATGGGCCTGTTCGACGGCCACAGCTACCTGGACCGCGCCCTCTTCCAGGCCCTCTTCCACGACGGCAACTACCGCCTGGGCCCGGCCACCACCCAGGCCAAGCTGGCCCTGTACGCCGGCACCGGGGGCTACCGCGACCTCCTGGATACCTACCTCCTCCTGGGCGACCCCGCCCTGGCCCTCAACGTCCTGCCTGCCGACCTGTCGGTCGTGAAGACGGCCAGCCCGCCGGGCGTGGCCCTGGCCGGGGGGGCCATCACCTACACCCTGGCTTTTTCCAACGCCGGCCCGGCCACCGCCCACAACGTCGTCCTCAGCGACGACCTGCCCGCGGCCCTCCTGGACCCCACCTTTGTCTCCGCCGGGGCCGCCGTCACTCCCGTGGACGGCAGCCGCCTGGCCTGGAACGTGGCCGACCTGGCGCCGGGGGAGGGGGGCGTGGTGACCGTGACCGCGACCATCAGCCCCGAATACGTGGGCGTGCTGACCAACACCGCCCGCATCCAGGCCACCGCGCGCGAGGCAACCCCCGAGGACAACGAGGCCCACCTGGTGACGCAGGTGGTGCCGGCCAAACACGAGGTCTATTTGCCGGTGGTCTACCGGTAGGGGCAATCCCTGCGGTTGCCCATCCAGGGTAGGGGCCACCCTCGCGGTGGCCCATCCCGGGCAGGGGCTACCCCTGCGGTTGCGTCCATCCTGGGCAGGGGCAAGCCCGGCCCCTACAATCCGCTCCATGAATCGATCGCTAACACCTACCGATCAACTGTTGTTTCTGTGCACCCGTGCCCGCTGGGACGAAACGGCGCGGGCCGCGGCCGGGGCCTGCCTGGAAGCGGGGATCGACTGGCCGGCCCTGCTGGCCGCCGGCCGGCGCCACGGCCTGCTGCCGCTGCTCCACGACCGGCTGGCGGCATTGGATCCGTGCCGGGTGCCGGCGGACGTCGCGGCGCAGCTCCGCGGCAGCTACTGCACCAGCCTCCTCCGCAACCGGCGCCTGGCCGCCGAGCTGGCGCGGGTCGCCGCGGCCCTGGGGCGTGCCGGCGTGGACGTCCTCGTCCTCAAGGGCGGCGCCCTGGCCCCCACGGTCTATGACCATCCGGCCCAGCGGCCCATGACCGACCTGGACCTGCTGGTGCGCCCCGGCCAGGCCGGGGCCGCCGCCGCGGTCCTGGAAGCGGAGGGCTATCACCCCTCCGAGTCGGTGCCGGCGCACCTGCTGCCCTTCCAGCAGCGCTTTGGCGGCGGCGTGGAGTGGCTGCGCCGGGAGGGGGGCACGACGACCCGCCTGGACGTGCAGCACGACCTGGTGGGCGTCGACTGGTGCCGCGGGCTCTTTCGCGTCGCGTCCCAGGCGCTGTGGGCCGCGGCCCGGCCCCTGCACTGGGACGGCGCCGAGGCCCTCCAGCTCTCCGTCGAGGACACGCTGGTCCACCTGTGCCTGCACCCGGCGGTGCACCACGGCTACGCCAGCTCGCTCCTGGGCTACGCCGACCTGGACCGGCTGGTGGCCCGGCAGGAGCCGGCTTCCTTCTGGCCGGGGTTCGTGGAGCGGGCCGGCCGGCTGGGGGTGCGGACGGCGGCCTACCGCGGCCTGCTGGGCGCCCGCGGCCTGCTGGGCACGCCGGTGCCCGAGGAGGTGCTCCGCGCCCTGGCGCCCGGGGCGCTCCAGGCCCGCCTGCTGGCCCGCCTGGCCCCCCTGGACGCCGCGGTCGCCCTGGAGGGGGCGGGGCGCGACCTCCACGGCCTGCGGCAGGTGCTGCTCTATGCGGCCCTGGCCGACCGGCCGGCCGATACTGCAGGCATGGCCGCCGCGATCCTCTTTCCTCCGCGGGAGTGGCTGGCAGCGCGCTATGGCCTGCCCGATGACCTGCCGGCGTGGCGGGCCCGCCTGGCGCATCCCCTGCGGGTGGGGCGCGCCCTGGCCCGCAGCCTGCACCGGCCCCTGGTGCAGAGTGGCCTGGAATAGACCGGGGCCGTGCCTGGCCCCACGTGACTGCATCGAAGCGAGATCCGCATCGTAGACGGATGTGCCGCCTGGTTGATCAAGAGGTGTGACGTGTCCATGGTAAAACAGAAGGTAAAACCGGATCTGCTCGAGGGTGAGCCGAGGGTGGTGGCCATCATCCCGGCCTACAACGAGGCGCGCACCATCGGCAGCGTTGTGCTCCAGACCTGCCGCCACGCCGATACGGTGATCGTGGTGGACGACGGCTCCAGCGACGCCACGGCCGAGATCGCCGCCGCCGCGGGGGCCCTGGTGGTGCGCCACGGGGTCAACCGGGGCAAGGGCGCGGCGCTGAACACCGGCTTTTGCAAGGCCCGGGAGCTGGACCCCCTGGCCATCGTCATGCTCGACGGCGACGGACAGCACCAGCCCGAGGAGGTGCCCCAGGTGCTGGCCCCCATCCTGGAGGGCCAGGCCGACATGGTGGTCGGCTCGCGCTACCTGGAAAAAGAGTGCGGCGTGCCCCGCCACCGCATCCTGGGACATTGGGCCTTTACCTCGCTGACCAACCTGGCCTCGGGCCTGCGCGTGAGCGACTCGCAAAGCGGCTTCCGCGCCTTTTCGCCGCGGGCCGTGGAGTGCGTCAGCTTTTCCTCCAACGGCTTTTCGGTCGAGTCAGAGATGCAGTTCCTGGCCCACGAGCTGGGGCTGCGCCTGGCCGAGGTGCCCATCACCGCCGACTATGTAGACAAGCCCAAGCGGCCGGTGGTGGCCCACGGGCTGATGGTCCTCAACGGCGTGCTGCGCCTGGTGGGGCAGTACCGGCCGCTGTTCTTCTTCGGGCTGGCGGGCCTCTTCCTGCTCCTGGTGGGTGTGGGCTGGGGATGGTGGGTGGTCATTGTCTACGGCCGGACGAAGCAACTGGCCATCGGCTATGCCCTCATCAGCGTGCTGCTCACCGTCCTGGGCAGCCTGAGCCTGTTTTCGGGCATCATGTTGCATTCGGTGCGCGCACTGCTCATGGAGTTCGGCGCGGCGCGGGACGGCAGGGCGCCGCAGGGCTGAGATCTGGGAGACGGTAGCATAAAGATCGTGCACGTGGCAGGTGCCCGCCCCAACTTAATGAAGGTGGCCCCGGTGATAGCTGCGCTGAAGGCAGCGAGGTGCGTGGAACAGATGCTCGTCCACTATAGGTGTCCCCTGCCGAGCATGCGAGAGAAAACCGAAAGACCGATTACATGTGCGCAGGGCACGCATGTCCTGGTGGGCCAGGACACGGACAGGCTGTGCGCAGAGGTGCAGCGTGCACTCGATAGAAATGGCCACGCTGGCAAGATCCCTCCACTGTGGGATAGTTGCGCAGGCGAGCGAATTGCGAAGGTCATCCTGACCGGGTCGGTATCCGAGTCGAGCTAGAGGAAGGAGAACGATGTCCAAGGTTTTGGTAACGGGAGCGTTGGGAACCATCGGCCGGCACCTTGTTCCCGAGCTGAGAGGCAGGGGCCACGACGTGTGGCTGCTGGACCTGCGCCAGTATCACGATGAGCGCTACGTTCGCTGCGACGTCGGCTCGTATCGACAGGTGGAGCGGGTGATGCTGGCCCACGACTTTGACTGCGTGTACCACCTGGCCGCCGAGTTCGGGCGCTGGAATGGAGAGGACTATTACGATACGCTGTGGCAGACCAACGCCGTCGGCACCAAGAACATCATCCGTTGGCAAGAGCGCCAGGGCTTTCGCATGGTCTTTTTCAGCAGCTCCGAGGTGTATGGCGACTACGAGGGGCTGATGGGCGAAGACGTCATGGACCAGGTCGAGATCAAGCAGCTCAACGACTATGCCATGACCAAGTGGGTGAGCGAGATGCAGTGCTTGAACTCGGCGGCCATGCACGGCACCGAGACGGTGCGCGTGCGGCTCTTCAACACCTATGGTCCCGGTGAATTCTACAGCCCCTACCGCAGCGTCAACTGCCTGTTCTGCTATCGGGCGCTGCAGGGCATCCCCTACACCGTCTACCGGGGACACAAGCGGACCTCGACCTACGTCAGCGACGCCGTTTCCGCCCTGGCCAACATCATCGATAACTTCAAGCCGGGCGAGGTTTATAATATCGGCGGGGGCGAGTTCCACGACATCGAAACCCTCTCGGACTATGTGCTGGAGGCCACCGGGGCCGATCCCTCCCTCGTGAGCTATAAAGATGGCGAGCCCTTCACTACCAAGATCAAGATGGTGGACAACAGCAAGGCCCAGCGAGACCTGGGTTTTGCCGTCAGCGTGCCGTTGCGAGAGGGCGTGAAGCGCACCGTGAATTGGATGCGCAGTGTCTACTGCGTGGGCTCGTCGCCGGTGATCAACACCGATGTCATGTGAGCTCTTCTCGCAGCACGGAAGGAGCTGATTCCTTGCGCATTCTCCTCTTCCAGGAAACCAACTGGATCAACCGCAATGTCATCCACCAGCATCACCTGGCCGAACGGCTCGCCCAGCGCGGACACGCGGTGCAGGTCGTTGACTATGACATCCTGTGGTCCGAGAGAAAGCAGAGGCGATGGTGGCAGCCGCGCGAGGTTTTTCCGGCCGTCAGCCGCGCCGTCCCGGGGGTGGCGCTGCCCGTCATCCGGCCGGCAACGCTCCAGTTGCCACTGGCCTGCCACCTGAGCTGGGCCGCCAGCAGCCTGGCCGAGGTCCGGCGCCTGCTCCGTACCTGGCAGCCGGACATCGTCGTCGGCCTGACCCTGACCAACAGCTATCCGCTGGCTTGCATGCTGATGAGGGCGTGCGTTCCCTTTGTCGACGTGGTGCTGGAGCCCTATCACACCATGATGCCCGAGCGTTGGGTGCGGCCCATGGCCCGGGCCATGGAAAGGCTGGCCCTGAAGGCGGCGCAGCGCGTGGTGGTATTTACGCCCCAGATGCGCAGCTACGTGCGGCAGATGGGGGCGCCGGAGGAGCGCATCACGGTGCTCAAAACGGGGGTGAACCTTGACCAGTTTCACCCAGGCGTGAACGGCGCGAGGCAGCGGGCCAGCCTGGGCATCAACGGCGACGGATGGCTGATC
>JAAYZQ010000320.1 GCA_012514775.1 Anaerolineaceae bacterium | reverse complement strand
TCGCGGAAATGGACTGGTTCTGGCCTGAATCGTCGGCCTCAGTAGCATGTGCCCCGGTCCACCAGAACAAGACCAATCCGTTTCTACGCCGGCCTCGTTGAGCAATTGCACCAGGGTTCGTATCTCTGGATCAACACCTGCGCAGTTGAACATTCCGCGAACCTCCCTCACTTCTTCCTTCTCGATCCAGATGCCATTCTCAATCCGTCACATCAACAGCGAACTGCGGCAGGCGCTACGGGGCGGCACGATGCGCAGCAGATGCTCGGCGCCCTGGGCGTCCACCAGGAGCATGACGAAGCCCATCTCGGGCTGATCGGGGATGAGATCGGCCAGCCACTCGAACACCTTCTGGCGGTGCTGCTCCTGAGCGTTTTTGATAAAGATGTCGGCGGGCACGAAGCGCAGAAGATAGCTGTCCTCGGGGCGCCGATCGGCGATGACGAGCCCCGGGCCGTGCTGGATACCGGCCCAGCGGGCAAGCTCCAGACAGTCGCCCATCACTGCGAGAACAAAGTCTCGGTTGTTCATGTCTTTGCGTGGCATAGGACCTCTGTTCGCTCCATTCTCCAGCCCAAACGTACCCAGCCGGGGTTTGATCGTCATGGAATACGCTCCTCTGGCCGACCAGCGGCCGATTCTGTCGAGACAAGCTGCAGCGCAGCCTCGACGGTTTGAGCCCAGCCCCTGCGATCGCGGCAGGTGGGCCACGTCCAGTGGCCGCCGAGGTGGCCGCGCAGGGCGCGGTGTAGGTCACGGATCGTGAGGAACCCCGGCTGGGCGTACTGTGCGTTCAGGTGGGCCAGGAGGGCGGTGGGGCTGGTTATGGCCGGGAGCGCGGATGGCGGCTGGGCGCGCGGCCGGGTCGCGGCAGGCGGGAGGGCGCGGACGGCGCGCAGCCAGGCGTCGGCATCGCCGGCGGCCGGCCAGGTCCAGGTGGGGCCGAGGCGGCCGCGCAGGTAGTCGAGGAGGTTGGCCAGCGACAGCGGCCAACCGCCGGCGTGGACGTGGGCCAGGAGGGACTCGGGCGAGCTGATGGGGTTGCCCGTCCTGGTGCTCTTGATCGCGGCGGACTGCGGCGTGCCGGTCGTCACGGGCATGCCCTAACAGGTCCAGACTTCGCCCTCATGGGCGATGGCGACCAAGTCGCCGGTGGCCTCGACCCAGACGCCATAGGGTGAGCCGTTGGCGCACCTCTTCAGCGCCTGTTCCTTGGCTGCCTGCAAGTCATCGAACGTCGGGCTCTGGTCAGTGAAGTGGATCAGGTCGTCCACCTGGTAGACGGTGGCGCCATCAGCGCCATTGCTGCTGTTTCCGTTGTCAGACATTCGTAGCCTCCTGCTTGTTCTGCCGGCGCCGGCTGCTGCCGTCCGCCGGAATGTTTAGCACCATGAAGACCCCGCGCCCGCGGCGGTTCTGGTGGAGCCTGACCCATCCCTCGCGGGTGCCGATGGCCTGCACGATGAAAAGCGCGTCAACGTAGGCCTCCCAGGCCCTGTCGGTGCGGATGCCGGCCGGACGCTTGCCCAGAAGCAATGTGGGCAGCCCGGCAAGTTCTGCGGGCGGGTGATAGGACGCCAGGACGTCCAGGGCGCTATTGAAGTGTGCGTTGACGGTCCTGGGTATCACTTGCTTGCCGCTATCGGCCATCCTCGCCCTCCTCGTGGAGTGATTGGAGCCGGGAGAGGAGCTCGTCGTAGGTCAGCCCTTCCACGCGGGCGCATACTACCAGGGCGTCGTGCATCAAGTTGGCGACGTGGCGCCTGGCGTGTCGCGGTGCTGCGTGAAAGGCGGGCACCATCAGCCGCGTTGCTTCCAGTATGACATTGGACGAAAAGGAAAGAGTGTCACTCATCTGGTTCCATCTCCCATGCTGTAATCCAAACGAAAAAGGGGCCAGACTGATTGTGCAGCC
>JAAYZQ010000319.1 GCA_012514775.1 Anaerolineaceae bacterium | reverse complement strand
GCTGGTAATTTTGAGCGTTGTATCGATCTTCCAGGGCGATGTATTCCTGCGCATTCATCACAAGACCTCGGTCTTCTCTGTCAGCCCGATGCCCAGCTCTCGCAGCTCGGCGAGGACGGGCTCATAGATCTCCGGGATGACAGGCACTTGCACGCCGGTGAGGTTAATCTCGCCTTGCAGGATCATTCGCACGGCGATGGCTGCCGGCAGCCCCACCGTGCGCGACATGGACGTGTCGCCGTGGGGAATGCCATAGTCGATCATGGTGGACGTGATGGCCTCGCGGTGGTCCGGGTACTCGGCCACGAACTCGTGCTGCATGATCAGCATATCGCGCTCGCCCGGCTTGTAGGCCATCCGCTCCAGCATCAGGGCCGTGAGAATGTCAATGGGCGTCCCTTTGTCGGCGGGCACCGGCGCATCGCCAAAGAGGCCCAACCACGCCAGGTCGGTGATGGGCTTGGCGTCCAGGGGCATGTCCCACCGCTCGCACAGCACGCGGGGCAGGTCGGTTCCCGGCGAGACGCCGAGGAGGCCGGCGGTCAGCTCGCGCAGGGTGGCGGGCTGGGTTGCCAATGGCTCTTCGCTCAGCAGGCCCAGCTCGCCGATCCTGGTCAGCGTGTCGCACCAGCCGGGATTGCGCAGGGTGCCGCGGAACATCCAGTCCGACGGCTTGATCTGATATAGGTCGGCGTAGGGCATGCTGTCGCGGTTGGGGTAGCCCTCAAACTCGCCCAGGCCCTCGATCTGGACCGGCCAGTAATGGTTAAAGAGGTCGCCTTCTCGTATTTCGACGATCTGCCCGCCCTTCTGAAAACGGGCGGGGTTCAGGCCGGCGAGGAGCACGCCCTTGGGACTCCACGAGAACTTGTAGCCCAGGGGGTTGTCATTGGCCTCGGGAGCGGGCAGGCCACCACACCAGGAGACAAAGCTGGCTAGCTTGCCGCCCTTGCGCTCTATTTCGTGGATGACCTTCATGGCCGACATGTGATCGATGCCCGGATCGACACCGATCTCGTTCAACAGGATGACGCCTGCCTCCTGGGCAGCGCCATCCAGGGCGCGCATGGGATCCTTGACGTAGGAGGTGGTGACCATGTGTTTGCCGTGCTTGACGCACAGCGCGGCGACCTTGGGATGGTAGACGTAAGGCAGCATGCTCACGGCGAGGTCGGCGCCGCTGATGAGCTGTTCGAGGGCTGCATCGTCGTCGACGTTCAGGGCCAACGCCTTTCCCCGGGGGTGACCATTGATCAGGGCCTGGGCCTTGCTCACGGTGCGGCTGGCAACGACGACCGTCAAGTCGGGCACGTCCAGCAGGTAGCGCACGTGCGGCCTTGCAACCAGGCCGGCTCCCAAAACGAGGACTTGCATGGTGTTACTCCTTTCTTGTCAGGAATTCTTCGATATATCGGTAGTCGGGGGTCAGCTCGCCCTGGTAGGCGATCACCGCCCGTTTGATTTCCGGAGGCAGGTTTGCCTCGGCAAAGGGCACGCTCATATCGGCGGCGGCGAGGGCCGGGATAAAGGGCTTGAGGATTCGGGAAAAGTCGGTCGAGGCCTCGCGGGGCAGCTCGCTGGGCAGGATATCTACGGCCATGATGACCACGCCCTCTCCTTCGTGGCCGTCTGTCACCTTGCCAGTGGCGGGATCGTAGACATAGATGGGGTCGCCCGGCTCGGTCGCCTTGACCGTGACCTGGATCGCGCCCTCGACGTCACAACTGATGTCGCCGATGACGCGCAGGGGCGGCCGCGACGGGCCTGCAAAGAGCTCCCGTAAATAGTCCCTGGTCACCAGCCGGGGATAGCGCTCGGTCCAGAAGATGGCGTTGGTCAGGACCGTGAGGTGGGGCAGATACTGCTCGAAGGTGCCCCTGTACTTTTCCGGGTGCTGGTAATAGTCCTGCAGCTCGAAGGTGGCCCCGGGCTCCTTCGGCTCCACCATGTGCCACTCCTTGAAGACAGTCTTGTAGATGTGGTGACGTGACGCGCTGCCCCCGGCGGCGAGGGCAGGCACTTCCTCGGGCTCAATCTCGATGACAGGCAACAGATCCAGGATCTCTTGCGCGCCGCGCGAGACGTTCCCATAGCCCGCCACGCCGACGATGAGGGGCGTGACCTCTTCGGGCAGGCCATCCTCTTCGATCCGGGCCCGGACCTCGGCCAATGCCTCCCGCACCTCCGTCAGGTCGTGGTAGCGAAGGGTCTGGCGCAGAGTGGCCAGCGGAGTGGGCAGCCCTTCCCAGGCCAGGCGCTGGCCCAGGGCCCACAGGGTGTCGATCATCCCCGCAACGCCCGCGTGCCAGCCGAAAAAGATGAGGCGGCGGTTCTTGTCGTCCACCACCCGCTCGTAGTCGATGAGAGTGCAGCCGAGATCGAGCATGCGCTGCAGCATCGACATGTTGTAGGGCTGTCCTTTTATGACGTGGGCGAAAAAGACGTAGGACTTCCCGGGCTCAAAGAACGCTTCCGGCATTTCCTTGATGCCGAAAATCAGGGAGCAGGGGCCAAGATCCTGCTGCACGGGGACGCCTGCTGCCGCGAATTCCTGGTCGGAAAACGCGCGGATGGCAGAGGATTGCACGATGATCGGGATCCCCTGCGCTTGCAGCTCGGCGGCGTCTTGAGGGGTGATGGGGACCCGACGCTCCCAGTCGCTCTTGTCCTCGCGCCGAACACCAATCAAGGCCGTCATAAGTTTTCCTCCTGTGATGGCTTGTAGGGGAGCAGAAAGGCCGGTGCTCGATGCACCGGCCGATGCCAGCCTCCCCGGGAAAAACAGAAAGCGTGAGCTCAGCCTCCCTGCCGACCTGGCAACAGTATACGTCCATCGAAGGGCTTTTGTCAAATAGTACCCGCAACTTGACAGCGGTTCCAGGCTGTGCTAGAATTCACTTGCTTACCCCAGGGGGGTATTTGGAGGAGCTGGGAGGGACATGGCAGCCAGGGATCAGGAGGAGCTCATCGCCGATTTCGTGAACCGCAGGCTGTGGGCGATTGTGGGCGCCAGCCAGGACCGGAGCAAGTATGGCAACCGGGTCTTTCGCTCGCTGCGGCATGCCGGTTACAGGGTATATCCCGTCAACCCCAATGTCACAGAGGTGGAGGGTGCCGTTGCTTATCCGACGCTGGCAGACCTACCGGAGCGGCCCGAGGTGGTGAACGTGGTGGTACCGCCACCCGTTACCGAGCAGGTGGTCAGGCAGGCCCACGAGCTGGGGCTAATGCGCATCTGGATGCAGCCCGGTGCGGAATCGGACGAGGCCATCGAGTTCTGCGAGACACACGGCATGCAGTTGGTGTACGATGCCTGTGCCATGGTTCAAAAACGAGAGTGGGATCAGGAGCCAGCAGAGGAGGGACAATGAACGTCAATGAGGCCAGGAGTGTCTACGTCCAGGTGTATGGACACCGAGTGCGGGAGAGCTGCGACTCGGGCGGCGGCTGAGGTGTATCACGGTCTTCGTTGGAGACCACGCGTGTGACCGAGATGTATCTCAAACTGCGCTACGGAGATGCCGTGGAGGTAACCTACGTCGACCTCTCCGACCCTGCAAACCAGGAGCGCTTTGCCGAGCTGATGGGGCTCGTCGACGAGCGACACCTCGGCTTTCCCCTCGTCACGGTGAACGGGGAGATTCGCCTGGTGGGCTCGGCCCACTACTACCACATCCTCCCCATGGTCGAAGAGGCCATGGCGCAACGCCCTTCCTAGCCTTAAGCACAGAGGCCGGGCGTGGCGGCGAAATGCCCGCGTGCCATGGCCCGGCAACCATCGAGGGAGATTGACAAGTCTCCCTCTTTTTGTTACACTGCGCTGGCGGGATTGACTCTTGACCCGCGAAACTTTTGGCGGCATTCTGCATCTAAAGGAGTGTAAGGGTGGTCGATGACGCCTTTGCAGGTGAAGCGGAGCTGCTGCGAGGGCTGAGGGCAGGCACGCCGGAGGCTTATCGCCAGCTCCTGGAGCTGCATTCGGCGAACGTATACAATGTCGCCTATAAGCTGCTCGGCGATGAGCAGGAGGCGGAAGACGTCCTTCAGGAGACGTTCCTGAGCGCCTTTGAGGCCATCGACGGGTTTGAGGGCCGTTCCAAGCTCTCCACCTGGCTGTATCGCATCGCCTACAATGCCAGCCTGATGCGCCTGCGCAAGCGCAGCCGGATGACCTCCTTTTCGCTGGATGTCCCTCCACCTGGTGCGGATCCGGACGGCGAAGGTTCCTACGTGCCCCGGCACCTGGTGGATTGGTCGTCGGTGCCGGACGACCAGTTGCTCACCGCCGAAGCCCGAGACGTGATGGATCGCGCCATCGCCGAGCTGCCCGATACCTTGCGCGCGACCTTTATCATGCGCGACATCCAGGGGCTGTCGGGGAGCGAGACGGCCGAGGTTCTGGGCATTAGCGTTCCGACCGTCAAGACACGACTCCACCGTGCCCGGCTCTGGCTTCGAGACCGCCTGTCGGACTATTTCGAAGAAGGCGCCCGCGGCGTGCGGGCTGCGGCGTGACCCGGGCGCCTCGTGGAGGTTGAGGGGGGAAGTTGTGTGTAGTGACGAAAGACATGATTGCAGAGAGCTGTTGAGCACGCTGTGCGACTATGTTGATGGGGAGCTAGAAGAGGCGCTTTGTGCCGAGCTGGAGGCGCACCTTGCCGAGTGCCCCGATTGCCGGGTGCTGGTCGATACGCTGCGGCGCACCATTGTGCTTTATCGGACACAATCCCGGCCATCCATGCCCGACGATGTCAGGGCCCGCCTATATCGCGTGCTCAACCTGGACTAATAAGCTGGACTAGAATGGCGCATTGGCGCCACCTGCGAGAAATTCGGGCCAGGGATGAAACCTTTGGCCCGATTTTGCATCTAACGGGGTAAAGGGTGCGGGTCGAGACCCTGAAAAAACATGATGGAGGTTCCTAAATGGCACTTATTTCTGCAAAGGATGCGGAGCACCTGCGCAATGAGTTTGAAACCGAGCTGGTGAGCCCGGTCAAGATCTTGATGTTTACCCAGAGTGTCGAATGCCAGTTCTGTGGCGAGACACGCCAGATCGTAGAGGAGGTCGCAGAGCTCTCGGACAAGATCACGGCCGAAATCTATAACTTTGTGTCGGACAAGGCAGTGGCCGAGTTGTACGGCATCGACAAGATTCCGGCCATCGCCATCCTACGTTCAGAGGCCGAGACTGACAAGGACTATGGCATTCGCTTCTACGGCATTCCGTCGGGTTACGAGTTTACCAGCATCGTCGAAGACATCATCGACGTCTCCAAGGGCGAATCGGGCTTGCAGCCCAAGAGCAAGCAGGCAGTGGCCGAGCTGACCGAGCCGGTCCATTTCCAGGTCTTTGTCACGCCAACCTGCCCGTACTGCCCCCAGGCTGTGCGCCTGGCTCACAGGTTCGCCATGGAGAGCGACCTCATCCGCGCCGACATGATTGAAGCCATCGAGTTCCCGCACCTGGCAAACAAATACAGCGTGTACGGCGTGCCGCGCACGGTCATCAACGAGAACTATCACCAGGAGGGGGCAGTTCCGGAGCCGATGATGCTGGCCAAGTTGCTGGAAGCGGTTGGCAAGGCCCCGGCCGTCACGGAGCACGATCACGAACACGAGCATGGGAACGGACACGTTCACACGCACGATCACGTCCACACCCACTAACCGCGGGCGTTCGAGGCAAGAGATGAAGGTAACGATTTACACGACACCTACCTGTGGCTACTGCTACCAGGCGAAACAGTTTCTCAAACGGCAAGGGGTGTCGTTCGTGGAAAAGAACGTGGCCGCCGATCGCAAGGCGGCCATGGAAATGGTGCGGCTCTCGGGCCAGCAGGGGGTGCCGGTGATCTCGGTCGGCGGCCAGGTTGTCGTCGGCTTTGACCAGCCGCGCCTGATGCAGTTGCTGCAGAACTCCCAGCCCAAGCTGGGCGCCGCAGTGGCCGATGCAGCCCGGCAGGCGAAAAAGAACCCCGGCATTCCCAGCTCTGGTGCATACGTCGGCCGGGTGCGGAGCGGATCGCCGGCCGAGCGTGCCGGGCTGCGCCAGGGTGACGTCGTCACTGCCCTCGGCGGCCAGCCTGTGGTCGTCGCCGACGAC
Source organism: Anaerolineaceae bacterium (assembly GCA_012514775.1). The sequence continues at coordinate 1,549 of JAAYZQ010000319.1, read as the reverse complement.
CTGCACAAGCTCGTATCCGGCATGCCCAAGGGACGCGACCTGTCGCTGACCTACGTGCGTAACGGCCAGCAGAAGGAGAGCCTGATCCGGCTCTAGGCCCCGGGTTTGAAGAACGTGGCGGAGTGAGCCGCCAGGCTACCAGTCGACCAGGACCAACGTGCCCCAGGTGGTGGGGTCGCCCCATTCCCGCCGCGGACAGGTCGAGATCATGGACTCCTGATCGACCAGACCGGGAGTGTCGGTATCGGCCAGGCTGAGACAAAAGCCGTAGGCGGTCTCGCTTTGAGGATTGAGGTTGAGCGCCGGCCAGGGTATCGCGGTTTCTACCGTGTACCCGGCCGGCGTTTTTCGTGCTGCCAGGTCGAGGGTCAAGGGTCGCTCCCGCGAGGGCGGCCGCCAGACATAGGCCTCGTGGCTGCCCGCATCCAGATCCATGATGGCAAAACCCATCTGGCTGTCGTCCTCCGAAAGCCCGGCTGCCATCCGGTCCCCGTCGAGGTCGGTGTCGAGCTGAATCTCCACGTCGTCGCCGGCGTAGATGGTGCTTCCGCTGCCAAGCTGAACGAGCCGATCGTCCTGGATGGTGAGTCCCAGGTAGAGATAGTCCCCGTCCCACATGGCGCGGAAAGAAGCGGCATGATCGTCCCGGCCCTGCCAGTTCTCCGGCCGAAACACCACGTGGGACACATCATACTCCGGGCCGGCCCACTCATCCAGGCTCCCATCCAGGCTCGGCGGCGCGGGCGCCCGGCGAACGACGATGGGCTCTCCGTTGTCCCGGCGCCAGTCCAGCCGCGCCAGAAGCTCTTCCTCGCGCTGCCCAACGTCGGCGGTGGGCACTGCTGTGGGCGCTGACGTGGCCGCTGACGTGGGCACCGAGGAGGGCGCGGCCGCGGTCAGGGTGGGCTCGGGCGGGTTCTCGTCCGCCACCTGCGTCGCCGGCGGGAGCACGGGTGGGCCGCCGTTTATGAGGAGCATGGCGACGACGGCGGCGGTGCCGAGGATGAGAAGGGCTGCTGCCGCTCCCAGCAGCCAGGGCAGTGCAGAGCGCCTCCGTGGCGGCGGTGCCACGGGCTGGGCAGCAACCGGCGCCGGCCGGCGGGGTGCTGCCGGCTCGAAGGCGTCCCTGGCCGCGCCCTCGGTGGCCCGGCGTAGAGCCCGGACCAGCTCGGCGCCGCGCTGGAAGCGCTGCTCGGGCTGCTTGGCGATGGCCTTGAGGATGACGCCCTCCAGGGCGGCGGAGAGGTTGGGGTTCACCTGGCGGGGGGCCAGGGGCGGCTCGTAGATGACGTTGTGCAGGACGGCGTGGGGCGTCGTGCCGCGGAAGGGCACGTGGCCGACGAGCATCTGGTAAAGGACGACGCCCAGGGCATAGAGGTCGGTACGATGGTCCACCTCGCCGCCGGTGGCTTGCTCCGGCGCCATGTACTCGGGGGTGCCCATGAGGGTGCCGGTGCGGGTGAGGTGCTGGGTCTCGGAGGCGGCCTTGGCGATGCCAAAGTCGGTGAGGGTGACGTGGTCGCCGGGGCCGACGAAAATGTTGGCCGGC
>JAAYZQ010000318.1 GCA_012514775.1 Anaerolineaceae bacterium | reverse complement strand
TCCTGGACGAGCCCACCACCGGCCTGCACTTTGCCGACATCGAGAAGCTGCTGCAGGTACTCCACCGCCTGGTGGACCAGGGCAACACGGTAGTGGTCATCGAGCATAACCTGGACGTAATCCGGGCTGCCGATTGGCTCATCGACCTTGGGCCCGAGGGAGGCGACGCGGGCGGCTGGCTGGTGGCCGAGGGCACGCCCGAGGAGGTGTCGCGCGTCCGCCGCTCCTACACAGGGCAGTTCCTGAGGGGGATGCTGGAAGGCCGCTAGTCCCGGATGGCATGATGACGCAACGACGACGCACGGTCGTGTTAAGCGCCGGAGCCATTGCCATCCTGGCTGTCCTGGTGGTGCTTTCCCTGCGGTTCCCGCCCGGGCCTGAGAACCTGCTTCTGGGAGTGTTCTTTGCCCTGCTTATCGTCTTTACCACATCCTTTGGCATTCCCATGGCCGGCGGGCGCGGTTCGCTCCTGCCCACGACCACCATCACCGCTTACCTGATCCTCGGGATCGTGCCCACGGCCTGGATTGCCTTTCTGGGGGCGCTCATCCACGGCGCCATCCGCTACATCTTGCCCGACAAGCTCGACGGGCGCCTGGAACCAGGCTTTCCTGCCGCCGTTCGCCTGGCCAGCGCCAACGCCACGCTGCAGACGACCAGCATCCTGGTCGCTGGCGCTGCCTACCAGGCCCTGGGTGGCACGACTCCCTTTGCCGGCACCACCTGGCGGTCGATCGTACCTGTCGCCGGGCTGGCCGTTTCCTACCTGGCGGCGAACCTCCTCCTGGCCGGCATTTACTTCGGGACGGCGGGCCGGGAACGACTCGGGACGTACGTACGCTCGCTGAACCGAGTGCTTGTCTACGAAGGGCTCCCCCTGGTCTTTGCACCCCTGATGGCCCTGACCTATACGCGCCTGGGGCTTTTTCCCTTTGGCATGATGACGCTGGCCATCATCATCACCTCCCTGGGCGTGCGCAGCCTGGGCCTGGCCCATCAGCGCCTGGAGCGCCGGGTCCAGGAGCTGAAGAGCTTGCAGGCTGTCGGGCAGGCCTTGAATGCCAGCCTGGACCTGGGCACCATCCTGGCTGCAATCCACGTCCAGGTCGGCCGCCTGATGGATGCCGAGAACTTTTACGTGGCGCTGTATGACGCCGAAACCGACGAAGTCACGTTCCCCCTCGCTTTCGAGGAGGGCAAACGGGTCTCGTGGCGCGCGCGTCGGGCAGGCAATGGTCTCACCGAATACGTCCTCCGTACACAGGCGCCATTGCTGATCCGCCACGATCTCGAGGGGCATCTCCGCACCCTGGGGATCGACAACATCGGCCGGCCGCCGGCTTCGTGGCTGGGCGTGCCCCTCCTGGCGACGGGACGGGCCATGGGCGTCATCTCGGTCCAATCCTTTTCGAGCCAGCAGAGCTACGATCTCTCTCACCAGGAAGTGTTGTCGATCATTGCCGCGCAGGCGTCGCTGGCCATTCAGAACGCCGGCCTTTACGCCCGCACCGACGCCGATCTGGCGCGCCGGGTGCAGGAGCTCGACTCGATCCTGCGCACCGTGCGCGAGGGCGTGCTGCTCTTTGATGACCAACATAGGGTGTTGATGGCCAACCGCGCCCTGGCTGACTTTGTGGGCGTAGCGCAGTTGGAGCTGCTCTCCCACTCGCTGCACGATCCCTGCCCCGACGGCAGGTCGTCTCTCCTATCGCTCTTGGACTACAGCCTCCGCAGTCTCGAGGACGACTGCCGGGCCCTGGCTGCTGGCGCTACCTTGTTCAAGCGAGACGAGGTGTTTCTTGGGTCCGCGGGCAAGCTCGTAGAGCGCACCCTGACACCCGTTTGCGGCCGCGAGGGCCAGGTCAAGGGCTGGCTGCTGGTGCTGCGCGACTTGACGGAGGAGCGCGAGCTGGTTCAGTGGCGCGAGGAGATGATCGAGCTGCTGGTGCACGATCTGCGCTCGCCGTTGTCAGTGATCGTCAGTGGGTTGGAGCTGATGGAATTGGAGCTGGAGGGCGGCCATAACCACGGTGCGGCGACTGTCCTGGGCCTGGCCCGGCAGAGCAGCCAACAAACCATGCGCCTGGTGAACGACCTGTTGGACGTGAGCCGCCTGGAGAGCGGGCAGATGGGCCTTGCGTGTACGGCGGTAGAGGTGGAGCCCTTGCTGCAAACCATCGCCACGCGGCTCGGGCCGCTGGCGACGCCCGTCGGCATCCTGCTCGAGGTCGAGGTGGAGCCCGGGCTGCCGTGCCTGTGGGTGGACGCGTACGTCATCGATCGAGTGATGCATAACCTGGCCGACAATGCCCTCAAGTACACGCCAAATGGCGGGAGGGTATGTCTTTGGGCCCGACGTGAGCCAGAAGGAGGGGATGCCAGGCTGCTGATGGGCGTTACGGACTCTGGCCCGGGCATCCCGGCCGGAGTCCGTTCGCGAATATTCGAGAAGTTCCAGCAGCTCGATCAGGCGGGGGGCCGGCACAGGGGGGCGGGGCTGGGCCTGTTCTTCTGCAAGCTGGCCGTGGCGGCCCAGGGCGGCGAGATCTGGGTGGAGAGCCAGGTGGGGCGGGGCAGCACGTTTATGGTCAGGTTGCCGGCTGCCGAGCAGGGCGCGGTAGCTTCTGAAAGGCCCAGTGGTGAGTGTGATAGTTTTTGACAGGGTGCCTGTGATATAGTATACTCGCCCCGATGAGGGGAGGGGCTCTGCGGAGCCCTTTTTTGCTGATAAAGGATGCTGAGAGAGACGAACGACGAGATGCTGTTGAAACCGATACGGGACGTGGGGATTTCAGGCTATGGGGCATACGTGCCCCGCTTCCGGCTGCCCGGCAGCGAAGTGGATCGCATCTGGACCGATGGGCGAAGCGGCTCGCCCGTGGAAGAAAAGGCAGTTCCCGGCCCCGATGAAGACACTGCCACCATGTCGGTCGAGGCGGCGCGCAATGCCCTGGCTCGCTCCGGCCGGGATGCGCGCGCCATTCGTGCCGTGTGGGTGGGGAGCGAGTCTCACCCATACGCCGTCAAGCCCACGGCGACCATTGTCGCCGAAGCCATCGGCGCCGTGCCAGCCACCCAGGCGGCAGACTGGGAGTTTGCCTGCAAGGCAGGCACCGAGGCCATCCAGGCGGCCATTGCCTTCGTGGGCTCGGGTATGGCCGACTATGCCCTGGCCATCGGCATGGACACGGCCCAGGGGCGGCCGGGCGATGCGCTGGAGTACACGGCAGGGGCCGGCGGTGCGGCATTTGTGCTGGGCCCCGCGGAGGACGCCCTGGCCGTGATCGAGGGCTCTTTTTCCTACGTCACCGACACACCCGACTTTTTCCGGCGTCCCATGCAGCACTATCCGCAGCACGGCAGCCGCTTTACCGGCGACCCGGCCTATTTCAAGCACGTCCTGGCGGCCGCGCGGCAGCTCATGGAATCCCTCGGCACTACGGCCGCGGACTATGCCGCGGCGGTCTTTCACCAGCCAAACCCAAAGTTCCCCCAGCGAGCGGCCCAGATTCTGGGCTTTAGCGCGGAACAGACGCGGGCCGGCCTGTTGTGTCCCGTTGTGGGCAACACCTATGCCGGCTCTGCCCTGCTGGGTCTGACGGCCATCCTGGACGAGGCGCAGCCTGGCGAGCGGGTATTGCTGGTATCTTTTGGCAGTGGAGCGGGCAGCGACGCCATTTCCCTGCGGGTTACAGACCATATCGAGGAGCGTCGCAATCGGGCGCCCATCACCCAGGTCTATGTTCAGCGCCGCAAGCCCATCGACTATGGCACATACGTCCGCTATCGCGGCAAGCTGCACATGCATTAGCCCTGTGGGCAATGGCTACCTGGGGAAGGAATATGAGAGACGTCAGCATCATCGGTATCGGGCAAACCCGAGTAGACGAGCACTGGGATCGCTCGCTGCGCCACCTGGCGGGTGAGGCCATCCTGGCGTCTATGGCCGATGCCGGAATTGAGATGGCCGATGCCCTGTACGTGGGCAACATGCTTTCTGGCCTTCTCACGGGACAGGAGCACCTGGGCGCGCTCATCGCCGACTTTGTGGGGCTGCGCGGCATCGAGGCGGTCAAGGTCGAGGCGGCCTGTGGCTCGGGGGCAGCGGCCCTGCGCTTGGGCTATGCCGCTGTGGCGGGGGGCCTCCACGACGTGGTGTTGGTATGCGGTGTCGAGAAGATGACCGACACCGTCAATGCCGAGACGACCACCGGCCTGGTGATGGCGGCGGATGCCGACTACGAGTCGGTGCACGGGCTGACATTTGTGAGCATCAATGCCCTGTTGATGCGCCGCTACATGCACGAGCATGGGGTCCGCCACGAGGATTTTGCGCCGTTCGCGGTCAATGCCCACCGCAACGCCGTGGGCAATCCCAACGCGATATTCCGCCAGCCGGTGACGGCGGCGCAGTTCAGCAAGGCACGGATGATTGCCGACCCCATTAACCTCCTCGATTCGTCGGGCATCGGCGACGGGGCGGCGGCTGTGGTGCTCTGCCCGTCGAACATGGCCGGTGAGTACGGCAATGGCCGCGCGGTGCACATTCGGGCCTCTGCCCTGGCCACCGACGCAGTGGCCGTTCACGACCGGCGGGATCCCCTCTGGCTTGCAGCGGCCGAGGCCTCGGCCTTCAAGGCCTACCAGCAGGCCGGTATTGGCCCGCGCGACATCGACCTTTTTGAACTGCACGATGCGTTTACCATCATGTCGGCCCTGAGCCTGGAAGCCACCGGCTTTGCCGAGCGGGGCAAGGCCCTGTGCCTTGCCCGGGATGGCGAGATCGCCCGCGAGGGCAAGATTCCCATCTGCACCATGGGCGGGCTGAAAGCGCGCGGCCATCCCGTGGGTGCGACCGGAATCTACCAGGTGGTCGAAGTGGTCCAGCAACTCTGTGGCGAGGCGGGCCCCAACCAGATCCCGAACGCCCGCCTGGGCATGGCGCAGAACATTGGCGGCAGCGGTGCCACCGTCATCACCCACATCCTCGAAGCGTGAGGTCGAGGCGGGTGTTAGGACCATTGGGCTATTTGATGGACTATAAAAAACAGGTACAATACAGGTATATGAAGGAGGAATTATCATGAGTATTCCCCGGCATTGGAGATTACAGAACCAGCGCTATTCCATGGTCGGCGAAATCTGCAACAAGTGCGGGGCCAAGCTGTTTCCGCCCCGAGACGTATGCCCCGAGTGCAGCAAACCGGCTTACGAGCCGTATACCTTTAGTGGCAACGGGACGGTGTATTCCTATTCGACGATCTACCAGGCTCCCACCGGCTACGAAAAGTTTGTGCCCTATACCGTGGCGCTGGTCGAGCTGGACGAGGGTCCACTGGTGACAGCGCAGCTCACCGACGTGGACCAGGACGACCTGGAGATCGGCATGCGCGTCGAGATGGTCACACGCAAGCTCCGCGAAGAGGGCGAGGATGGGATGTTGGTGTACGGGTATAAATTCAGGAAGCGTCTAGAGCAGGAGCAGGCGGCGTAAAGTCAGAATCGTTGCGAATTGCGTTTGCAAGGCCGTTGTCGGGCGTTGAATGGCGCCCGACAACGGCTTTCCCTTTGTTGAGCGTCTTTTGTACTCGCCTCTTACGCAGCTACAGGTTCTGGTCCTCTGTCAGGTCTTTCTTTTGAGACTATAGTGAACACTTGACGAGGCCCTGGATATGAGTACAATGTAGTCATAAAAGAGACGACTTGTGGGCCTTTCAGTGGTGACATCGGAAAGGAGAACCTCGTGCTCGATCAAGATCCCGAGCCGTATGAAAGAAAAGTCACTCCCCTGGAGCGCATGCTCAGACACTCTCCCTACTCCGTTGTGACGATGGTGGCCCGAATCGGGGGCGACGTATCCGAAACGATGCTGAGAGATGCTGTTGCCAAGGTGCAGCGGAGGCATGTTAACCTGAGGGTCCGGATCAAGGAGGACCAGGATCACGTTCCCTGGTTTAC
>JAAYZQ010000317.1 GCA_012514775.1 Anaerolineaceae bacterium | reverse complement strand
GTGTCCGCGTCCTGGGCCCCGCCCGGGGCGTCACCCAGGTCGAGATCTCGCGCACCGAAGGCTACCGCCTGGGCATCAACGCGCCGGTCCGCATGTCGGGAGACCTGAAAGGCACGCCGGGGCTCTATCTCGAGGGTCCCAACGGGCAGGTCGAGATCAAAGAAGGCGTCATTTATGCCCAGCGGCACCTGCACATGACCCCCGGCGATGCCCGCCGCCTGGGCCTCCAGGACGGTGACATCGTGCGGCTGCGGGTGGGGGGCGACCGCGAGGTGATCTTTGGCGACGTGGCGGTCCGCGTCTCACCCAAGTTCCAATTGGAGTTTCACCTGGACACCGACGAGGCCAACGCCGCCGGGCTGGACACGGGCGACGAGGCGTACCTGGACGGCATCCAGAAGAGGGGCAACCGCGGCTGACCCTTTCGCCGGCCTGGAACTGCCCGGCCCGGCCGGCTTATGCATCCTGGCGGTCGGGAAGCCTGGCCGAGGGCCTGCGCGTCGCCCACCTGGTCCAGATGCTGAAGGCGGCCGCCCGGGGGAGCCGCTGCTGGACCGCGTCGACCCGCAAGCCGGGTACTGAGTCCCGGCGGCGCCCTGGAAACGGCGGGGCCAAGCACGGAGGAAAAGCCACCATGCCCGAGACGCCGCGCCTCGACCTGCTGGAGGACCTGGGTGGCCAGGGGCCTGTGCTGCACCTGGCCCACGGCAACGGCTTTCCACCCGGCACCTATCGCCTGTTCGCCCAGGCCCTGGCTGCCCGCCATCACGTCGTCGCCCTGCCGGCGCGCCCCCTGTGGCCCGGCTCGTCACCCGGCGACGCGCCCACCTGGCGGACCATGGCCGGCGACCTGCGCCGTGGGATGGAGGCCATGGCGTCGAACGGCATCGTCGCCGTGGGGCATTCCCTGGGTGGCGTCCTCACCCTGTGGGCAGCCCTTGAACGGCCCGACCTCTTCCGGGCGGTGGTCCTCGTCGACCCGGTGATCCTGCCGTCCCACTGGCTGCTGGCGCTGCGCCTGGCCCGCGCCCTCGGCCTGCACTCCTGGGTGCCCCTGGTGCGGGCGACCGTGCGCCGGCGCCGCACCTGGCCCGACGAGCAGGCCTGCTTTGACCATTACCGTCACAAGCCCCTTTTTGCCCGCTGGTCCGACGAGGCCCTGTGGGACTATGTCCGGGCTGCCACCCGGCAGGCGGGCGACGGCCTGGTCCTGCGCTACCCGCCCGAGTGGGAGGCGCACATCTTTGCCACCGTCCCGGCCGGCATCTGGCGTGACGTGCCTCGACTGCGCGTTCCCTGCCTGGTGCTCAGGGGCGAGCACTCCAGGACGTTCGTGCCCGGCGCCCTGGCCCGTGTGGCTCGCCTGCTGCCCGAGGCCCGCATCGCCACGCTTCGGGGCGCCGGACACCTGCTGCCCATGGAGCGCCCCTCGGAGACAGCCGCGGCCATCCTCGATTTCTTGACCAATTGAGAGGATGGCGGTACAATGGGGATGCGAGGAGGAGGCGGTGGTCCGGCAGTCGCGCAGGGCGCACGGCTGCGCTGCCCTGCACCGCTGTCGCACTACCGTCGAGGAGGAAACGGGTGAGCCTGGAAACCACGACGAAATCGCTGGCAGAGGTCAAGGACTATCTGGATACGCTGCTCCATGTCTCGGGCCTCGACCCGGCCGGCAACGGCCTGGTCCTCGAAGGCAGGCCAGAGGTGGCCAGGGTCGGTTTGGCGGTGAACTGCTCCTTTCAGACCATCGACGGCGCCGCCCGGCGCGGCTGCGACCTGCTGGTCACCCATCACGCCGCCTGGCCCGAGATCGACCGCCACCTCTCCGAGACCAAGTACGGCCGCCTGCGCGAGCTGGGCATTGGCTATTACGCGGCCCACGAGTCGCTGGACCTGGCCCGCGAGTTCGGCACAGCCGATGCCCTGGCCCGGGCCGTGCGCGTCGCCGTGCAGGACGCGTTTGCCCCTGACGGCGAAACGGAAGGCATCGGGGTGCACGGGCCGACCATCGGCAGCCTGCCCGAGTTCGTGAGCCGCGTCGGAACGCACCTGGGCAGCGAGCCCCGCCGCTGGAAGAACAACGACAGCTTTGGCCACGTTGGCCTCGTCCCCGGCTGGGGTGGGCTCACCACCTGGATGGCCCGGGCGCTGGAGCTGGGCTGCGACACCTTTCTCACCGGCGAGACCAACATGTTTGGCATCCTCTTTGCCCGCGAGGTGGGTTTGAACCTGGTCATCGCGGGCCACTATGCCACCGAGACGCCGGGCGTCATGGCCCTCAGCGCCCGCCTGGCCCGCGACCTCAAGGTGGAGGTCACCTTTATTCCCGAGGACGTGGTCGAAGAGAGTGGTTGATCGCGGGCCGCAACGGCCTGAAGCCTGAAAAGGAACTCGGACTGGAATCGAGGTCGTACCGTGACGAATCGTGAAATCGCCGAGATATTCTCCAGCATCGGCGACATCATGGACATCCTGGGAGAGAACCGCTTCAAGGTGCTGGCCTATCGCCGCGCCGCGGAAAACATCATGAGCCTGGGCCAAGACCTGCGGAGCTTCTGGCGGGCCGGAACCCTGCAAGAGATCCCCGGCATCGGCCAGGCCATCGCCGAAAAGATCGACGAGCTGCTGACCACCGGCCGGCTGGACTTTTACGAGCGGCTGCAAGAGCAGGTACCGGCCGGCGTCGTCTCGCTGCTCCAGATCCCCGACGTGGGCCCGAAGACGGCCAAGCTGCTGTGGGAAGAGCTGGGCGTGCAAAGCGTGGCGGAGCTCGAGGCCGCCGCACGTACCGGTCGCCTGCGCACCCTGCGCGGCCTGGGCGCCCGCTCCGAGGCCAAGATACTGGCCGGCATCGAGATTTTGAACCGCCGTTCCGATCGCATCTCCCTGGGCACGGCCTGGCCCGTGGCCGCCGACCTGCTTGAGGGGCTGCGCACCACCTGCAGCGAGGCGCAAGAGGTGGCCGTGGCCGGCAGCCTGCGGCGCATGCGGGCCACCATCGGCGACATCGACCTCCTGGCGGCCTCCAAGGCACCCGCGGCCGTCATGCGCGCTTTCGTCGCCCTGCCCGCCGTGGCCGAGGTGATCCTCAGCGGCCCGACCAAGACCAGCGTGCGGCTGCACAACGGGCTGCAGGCCGACCTGCGCGTCCTGGAGCCCGACCGCTGGGGCACCGCCCTGCAGTATTTCAGCGGCAGCCAGGCCCACAACGTGCGCCTCCGCGAGCTGGCCGTGAAGCAGGGCCTGAGCCTCAGCGAGTACAGCTTCAAGCGCGTGGACGGCGGCGAGATCCTGTGCCGCGACGAGGCCCAGGTGTACGAGACGCTGGGCCTGCCCTGGATCCCGCCCGAGCTGCGGGAAGACCAGGGCGAGATCCAGGCGGCGCTGGCCGGCGAGCTGCCCGACCTGGTGGAGCGCGAGGCGATCCGCGGCGACCTGCACGTACACACCGACTGGAGCGACGGCACCAGCACCCTGGCCGAGATGGCCGAAGCGGCCCGCGAGCTGGGCTATGAATACCTGGTCATCTCGGACCACAGCCAGAGCCTGGGGATTGCCCGGGGCCTGACGGCCGAGCGCCAGCGGGAGCAGCGGGCCGAGATCGACGCCCTCAACGAGCGCTGGAACGATTTTCGCCTGCTCCAGGGCTGCGAGCTGGAGATCAAGGCCGATGGCAACCTGGACCTCCCCGACGATGTCCTGGCCCGCCTCGACCTGGTCGTCGCCTCGCTTCACACCTCGCAGCGGCAGGACCGGGAGCAGATCACCCGGCGCATGCTGAACGCCGTGACGAACCAGTACGTCGACGTCATCGGCCATCCCTCGGGCCGCATCCTGGGCCAGCGGGAAGAGAGCGCCGTGGATCTCGACGCGGTCATTGACGCCGCCGCGACCACGGGCACGGCCCTTGAAGTGAACAGCACGCCATCGCGCCTGGACCTGGACGACGTCCACGTGCGGCGCGCCATCCGCCTGGGGGTCAAGATCGCCATCAACAGCGATGCCCACCATCCCGACGGCCTGGACAACCTGGCCTATGGCGTCGCCACGGCCCGGCGCGGCTGGGCGACGGCCGCCGAAATCCTGAACACCATGACCCTCGACGAGCTCCTTGCCTGGAAGGGAGCCCGCCGGGCGCGCCAGGGCTAGCCCGAGGGCCAGGTCCTGGCAAACACTCAACCATCACGGAGGAGAAAGATGACCCAGTACGACGCAGGCCCGGGCGAGCATAGCGACCGTCCCTGGGAGGTTCCGGACAAGAAAGCGCGGCCACAGGCCCGCCGGCGAGGTGTGGCATTGCCGCCCTGGGCACTGCTGGCCATTCTCGTGGGCATTGTCGTTCTCCTGTGCGTCGGCCTGGTCCTCCTGGTGCAGGCCCTGCGCGGTGACGGCGAAGAAGGGACGGCGACCCCGCCGCCGGCCACGACGGCGCCCGCCCTGGCCACCGCCCCCGAGGCGACCGCCGCGCCCACCAGCGCCGTGGCGCCCACCGACACCGTCGTCCTGCCCATCGACACCCCGGGTCCCACCGCCGACGCGACCGAGGCTGCGGCGCCCGGCGAGATCGGGCCAGATGCCCGCGTCGCCGTCACGGGTACCCAGGGCTCCGGGCTCAACCTGCGAGCCGAGCCGGGCACGGGGGGGCAGGTGATCGTCAACGCCCGCGAGGGAACGATCCTGACCGTCGTCGAGGGGCCCCAGGAAGCCGATGGCTACATCTGGTGGAAACTGCGGACCGACGCGGGCGAGGAGGGCTGGGGCGCCGCCGACTGGCTGGCCGTCAGCGGCGACTAGCAGGTGGTCGGAGAGGGTCCGCAGCAACGGCTTTGGCCGTTCGAAAACGACTGAAGTCGTTACTACGAGCGAGAATCGTTCTCTTCTCCAACAGCCTGTTGGCACCGTTACCGGGCAGGCCCTGCCGCAGCGTGCAACCTATTCTGGCAGGCTGCGTACAGAAGGTGGAAAGAGTTCGTGCCTGTCAGAGGAGGTGCAGATCATGGACAAGCAATTGCGACGTTCGCGGAGGGATCGTTGGGTCGCCGGCGTGTGCGGCGGCCTGGGCGAATTCTTTGGGCTGAACCCTTTCTGGTTTCGGCTCCTGTTCTTTATCCTGTTGCTCCCGGGAGGGCTCCCGGGCCTGGTGCCCTACATCATCCTGTGGCTCATCATGCCGCTGGAAGGGCGCCGCTAGCCTGAGAACACGACCTCCGATGTCTCCGGACATCGGAGGTCTCGGCTTATGGGTCCCCTTCCCCCTCTGCTGCCCCTTCTTCCCCGGCGTCTGCCTGTGCCTCGATGCTGCGCTGCGTCTCCTCGTACTTGAGCCGGCGGCGGTCGGCCCAATAGGTGCCCTGGGCGACCTCGCGGCTGACCTTGCGGGCAAAGACGAGGTAGCCGGTGTGGGCGATCATGCGGTCGGCGGGCCGCAGCCGCCCGGGCACGGCCTTGTAGGGGCGCACCAGGATCTCTTCTACCTCGATGTGGGCAAAGGTGCGGGTCGCTTCCAGGGCATAGATCAGCTCGGCCACCTGGTTGGTGGTGGGCAGGATGGCGCCGAAAAAGCCGCCATCCTTCAGGGCGGCCGCGGCCTGTTCCAGATAGTCGGAGGGCTGCCGCAGATCGAGGAACAGGGCGTCGACGTCTTGCTCGTCCAGGCCCTCGCCAATGTCCCGCAGCTTGAATTCCACGTTGGACGCCAGCCCCAGGGCCTCCAGGTTCTTTTCAGCCAGCCGCAGGATGTCGGCGCGGGCCTCGTAGGAGTAGAGCCGGCCATCGGGCCCGACGGCCCGGGCCAGGGCCAGGGCCAGGCCACCGCTGCCCGTGCCCGCCTCCACGACGCGGCTGCCGGGCATGACGTTGAGCTTCATGAGGACGTAGGCAATGTCCTTGGGAAACATGATCTGCGTCGTGCGCTTGAGCTCCTGGACGAGGTCAAAGGTGCTGGGCTCCAGGACGACAAAAGGGTAGCCCATGTGCGAGCGCACTTCGCGCCCCACGGACTGCCCCAACAGGTCATCGTGGGCCACGACGCCCCGGTGGGTCTGGAGCTGCCCGCCCGCCTTCAGGCGCACGACGAACTGCTTCCGGTCCTGGCCGATGATCAATACCAGGTCGTTTTCTTGAGCTGCTCTCATCTGGATCTCCCCCTCACCATCTGGCCGGTCGACGAATTATAGCCGTTCCCTCCCCGACCTGCAACTGCCGCTTTCTCTTTGACCAACCCGGCAACATATGCTATAATTGTTTTCGTTCAAACTGGATACCACGACGACAGGAGCGAGCGAGTATGGAAGACGACTACGAACTGACTCCAACGGCGGATCCCCTGAGAACAATTGAACAACCGAAAAAAAGCAACACCGGCCGGAATATTGCCATCGTTGTCGGAATCCTCATCCTTCTGGCCCTGATTGGCCTCGCCATCTATGGCATGGCCTCCAACCCGGAATTTACCGCCGTCCTGCGCGACATCTTTATCATTGCCCTCGCCCTCGTGACGGTCGTCATCGGCCTGTTCCTGGTAATCTTGATCTTTCAGCTCCAGAGCCTCATCGCCCTCCTGCGCGACGAGATCAAGCCCATCCTGGAGTCGGCGAACCAGACGGCCAGCACGGTGCGCGGCACCACTAGCTTTGTCAGCGATTCCGTGGTCAAGCCCATGATTGGCGCGGCCAGCGTGGCGACGGGTGTTGCCCATGCCTTCCGGCTGCTGTCCGTCGCCCGGGGCTCGGGCCGGGGCCGAAGGGAGCGTCGCTAGCCACGATTCCGCTCGCGGGGGAGCGGCATCCCCGGGCGGGCGTTCAACAATCACCAACAGAAAGGATCTTCAAATGGAAAAATCGTATGGAGGCGAGTTCATGGCCGGCTTCCTGGTGGGAGCCCTCGTGGGTGCCGCCGCGGCGTTGCTCCTTGCTCCCCAGTCGGGGGAAGAGACGCGAACCCTCATCCGGGAGAAGGGCGTCGAGCTGGGGCATCGAGCCGAGGATTTGAGCGTCGAGGCGCGCCGCAAGGCCGAAGATCTGCAGATCCAGGCCAAGGAAAAGGCCGAGGAGATCCAGTCCCAGGCCAAGGATCGGGCCGGCTCGATCCAGACAAAGGTCAAGCAGGCCGTCGACGAGGGCAAGTCGGTGGCGGCCAAGCGGCGCGAGGAGCTTCTGAACCAGCTCGAAAAAGAACAGGGCGACCAGGAGATAGCCCTCTAGCCGCCCCTCAATTCTGTGTCGGACAGGGTTCGTAGTAACGGCTTTAGCCGTCCAAAAACGACTGAAGTCGTTACTACGAACGAGAATCGGTGTCTTCTCCGGCGCCTATGACGTGCGCCAGGGTTCGTAGTAACGGCTTTAGCCGTCCAAAAATGACTGAAGTCGTTACTACGAACGAGAATCGGTGTCTTCTCCGGCGCCTATGACGTGCGCCGGGAGATGCCGCTGAGCAACCCCTCTCGATCGCGGAAGGGCTCGTGGACCGAGACGCCTCCCCGCTTGATCTCGAAGCGGCGAATGTTGCTGTCGTGATCGCTGCCCCGCGTCTTGAGCACGGCCACGGCGCGCTGTATCACGCTGTCAATCTCCACGTAACGAAGCAAGATCACGGAATCTACCACGAACGCCAGGCGCCCCCTGTCGCCCCGCACAAAATCCGGCCCGCTATCCTCGCTGAGGAGGAGCGACGTGATGCCTTCGCGGCGCAGCCCGTTGATGAGATGGTTATAGTAGGTGCGCAGCTCCACCGGATCGCGGGTCAGCGTCTGGAACTGGGTGACGCTGTCGATGACCGCTCGCTTGACGCCCATGTCGCGGATGGCGCTGTTGATGGGGCTGATGGGTGATTGGAGGCTTGTCAAAAAGACCTGGGGCGAGGTAAAGACCACGCGGAGCATGCCCGCCTGCTCCATCTCGCGCAGGTTCCAGCCGTGGGCCAGGGCGTCGCGATAGAGGGTGTGGGGGAATTGTTCAAAGGTGACCAGGAGTCCCGCCTCGTTGTGGGCCTTGACCCCTTCGTGCAGGAACTGCATGCCAAAGGTCGTCTTGCCCGTTCCCGGCGCCCCCTGTATCAAGGCGATGGAGCTGGCGATCAAGCCTCCTTGGAGCATCTCATCCAGCCCCTGAATGCCCATCGATGCCCGTGCGAGTTCAGCCATATTTCCCTCCTCCCAAGGCGGCTCCGGTTTGGTTCTGTCCGGTCTCTATTATCTCACAGAGACGTCAAACGGTCAACAATGGAACGAGCCTGTTTCACCAGTTCTGGCGCGACTTCAAAGACCGCCACGCCCTGCCGGTCGGATTCAATGGCCTGGCCGTCGGCGGGCAGAAAAGCCAGCACCTCGAACTCCGGAAGCTGCTCGGCGATGAACGCCTCGTCGGACGGGGTCCGCACCTTGTTGCCGACCACGTACAACTGCTTGATGCCCAGGTCGTCGGCCAGGGTGCGGATGGTGTGGGCGGTCTGGATGCTGCGCCGGCCCGGCTCCACGACGACGATGAGAGCATCGACGGCGCCGGCGGTGCCACGGCCCAGGTGCTCGACGCCCGCCTCCATGTCCATGATGAGCACCTCGTCGCGGCGGAGCAGCAGGTGGGTGACCAGGCTGCGCAGGAGAGCGTTCTCGGGGCACAGGCAGCCGGTGCCGCCGGTCTTGACCGTGCCCATGGTCAGGATGCGGATCCCGTCGCGCGCCAGGGCAAAGCGCTCGGGGATGTCGTCCACGCGGGGGTTGAGCTTGAAAAAGCCGCCGATCTCGCCCTTGCGCGCCCCGGTCCGCTCGTAGATCAGGTCCTCCATATCGGCCACGGGCGTGATGGCCTCCGCCTCTTCGGGCGGCACGCCGCACGCCGCGGCCAACCCCGTCGCCGGATCGGCGTCGATGGCCAGCACCTGGTGACCCCGTTCGGCAAAGACGTGGGCCAGGAGCGCTGCAAGCGTCGTCTTGCCCACCCCGCCCTTGCCGGTGATTGCCAGCTTAACCATGGTTCCTCCGTCTGGGTTTGAGGGAATACTTTCGTCTGGGCCTAGTTTACCAGGGAACGGCCCGGGGCGCAAATCGCCGGGCGCCGCGGTTCGGCGGCGCCCGGCGAGGGGTGTGCGCAAGGGCGGTGCGGGCTATGGGTTGCGGAGGATCATGGGCAGATAGACGAGCCCTATGCCCTGGTAATGGATCGTGACCTGACTGACGGCCGTAAGGCGCGAAGTGTCCTGGATGATCACCTTGTACTGCATGTAGGGAGATTCCGGCCATTCGCTGCCATCCGGGCCCACGATGTGCCGGCCGGGAGCATCGTAGTAGCAGCCCTCACCGGCCTCACAGCCCAGGTAAGGGCTGCTCGGGTTGCCCGTCCACCGGGTCCAGCCGTTCAACTCTTCGTCGGTGTG
>JAAYZQ010000316.1 GCA_012514775.1 Anaerolineaceae bacterium | reverse complement strand
CTTGAAGGTGAGCCGGCCCCCTCGCTTCCTCACCGACGTCGCAAAGGCCGACGGGCTGGTCAGCGCGGGCGACTGGACCGAGATGTCGGCCCCGAGCTGCAGGGCATACTCCCCGTTCCCGTACTCCTCGAACAGAAGGGGCAGGCCGCGGGTCCACTCGCCACCATCAAGCTCGCCCTGGGCCCTGAACCGCTTCCACAGGCGCCGGGCAAGCCACGTGATCGGCGCGCTCCTGGCGGCCTGGACCTCGGCGATCATGCGACAGGTGGCGTGGGGGTTGAGCCAGTAAAAGACGGGAGCGCGGTCCACGGGCAGTCCCTTGAGCGTTGCCAGAACGCGTTCCCTGGAAGTCATTGTCTCGGCCATGTGTTCCCTCTCCTGGCGGCAGTGACAGTTGGTACCGGCGACGTTCTGGGCCCATCATACCATAAATGCCGGGAGTAGACAATTGGCGGGGTGCGGGTGCCTGGCCCGCCTGTTTTCCTCGCATGGTCGGACTGGAGCACCGATGCTGACGGCAAGGGCGCCAAGCGGCCCATCGCCCGGCTTGCGCCCCTGCGCGCCCGGTGCTATAATGCGGGCCAGGAGAGCCCAATGTTCAAACAGGGGTTTGGCACCCTTCGTACACGGCTGTTGATCTCGTTCGTGCTCATCGCGCTGCTGCCCGTGGCCAGCGCCGCGGTCGGCTCCATCGCCGTGGGCGTTTACAACGGGCGCAAGCAGACGCTGGAGCGCCTGGAGTCGGTGGCCATCGCCAAGGAGCTGGCCATCCACCAATGGCTGGACTCGCTGCACCAGGAGCTGGCCATCGTCTCGACCTCCGACTGCGCCTACGAGCGGATGTGGGTGGTGTTGGACCTGGCGCAGGACGAGTTGTACTATGACTTTTACAACAAGGCGGTGCGCAACCGCCTGCGCGCCTTCGCGGGCCAGTCGTCGATGCTGGACGAGCTGCTGCTGATGGATACCCTGGGCCAGGTGGTGCTGGACTCGGACGCGACGGGCGAGGGCGGCGACGTCAGGTCGGCGGAATACTACCGCCAGGGGCTCAACGGCCGCTTTGCCATGCTGCCCTTTGGCGAGGGAGCCGGGCCGCCGCAGGTGACGGTGGCCCTGCCCGTCATGAGCGGCACCGGCGAGGTGGCCGGCGTCATCGCCGGGCGGGCACGTGTCGATACCCTCGTCTCGCTCCTGGACGACACCACCGGCCTGGGCGAGAGCGGCCGGGCCTACCTGTTGGGCGCCGGGATGGACCTGCTGGCCGGCTCACCGCCGCAAGGGGGCGTCACGTCCGGCGCCCGGGCGGCCCTGGCAAGCCAGTCCCACGGATCGGCCTCCTACACGGGCCTGGGCGGCAGGCCGGTCATTGGCGTCTATCGTTGGCTGCCCGACGTGGAGGCCATGCTCTTTGTGGAGCAGGACCAGTCGGATGCGCTGGGCGTCATCCTGACCACGTTGGGTATCAACCTGGTGGCGGCATTGACCGGACTGGCGCTGGCCGTGGTCCTGTCGCTGGCCATCATGCGGGGCATCACCCGGCCGCTGGAGAACCTGGCCGAGACGGCCACCTCCATCGCCGCCGGCGACCTGGAGCGCCATGCCCGCATTGACCGCCAGGACGAGATCGGCCAGTTGGCCCGGGCCTTTAACAGCATGACCGACCAGCTCCGCGAGCTCATCGCCGGCCTGGAGCGGCGCGTGGCCGACCGCACCCAGGAGCTGCAGCGGCTGGCGCTGCGCCTGGAGACGAGCGCCCAGGTGAGCCGCGAGGTGACCTCCATCCTGGCCATCGATACCCTCCTGGCCAAGGTGACCGAGCTCATCGCCAGCGCCTTTGACTACTATGCCGCGCACATCTACCTGGTGGACCACGAATCCAACCAGCTCGTGTTCCGGGCCAGCAGCGCCTCCCCGCCCCACGAGCTGGTGCTGGACCTGGCCTCCGACAGCCTCAACAGCGAAGTGGTGCGCACCAACCAGGCCTTGCTGGCGAACGACGTGCACCGCGAGCCCCTTTTCCGTCCCGATCCCCACTTTCCCGACTGCCGCGCCGAGCTGGTCATCCCTTTGCGCTTTGGCAAGCGCATTGTCGGCACCCTGGACCTGCTCAGCGCCAGCGCCCACGCCTTCCGGCCCGAGGACGTGGTCGTCGCCCAGAGCCTGGGCGACCAGATCGCCGTGGCCATCGAGAACGCGCGCCTCTACGAGCGCAGCCAGGAGCTGGCCGTCGTCGAAGAGCGGAACCGCCTGGCCCGCGAGGTGCACGACGCCATGAACCAGTCTCTCTACTCGATCATTCTCTTTGCCGGGGCGGCGCAAAAGGAGGCGGAAAAGGCGAACCAGGCCTCCATCCGCCGCCACCTGACCCGGGTGGAGAACATGGCCCAGCAGGCTCTGAAAGAGATGCGGCTGATGGTCTACGAGCTGCGCCCCCAGGAGCTGGAGGAGAAGGGGCTGGCCGGCGCCCTGCAGCAGCGCCTCGACGCCGTGGAGGCCAGTGCCGGGCTGGACGCCGAGCTGCGGGTGGAGGGCGACTTTTCTCTGTCGCCGCGCACCGAGGAGGTGCTTTATCGCATCGTCCAGGAGGCGCTGAACAACGCCCTCAAGCACGCCTCGGCCGCGATGGTCAGGGTGGCTGTGGACGCCATCGACGGCCACCTGGAGGTCAGCGTGACGGACGACGGCGTGGGGTTCGATCCCGGGGCCGAGACTGCCGGGCTGGGCCTGGCCACCATGCGCGAGCGCGCCGCGGCCCTCGGGGCCTGCCTGGAGGTCCGCTCGGCGCCGGGCCGCGGCACCTCGGTCCGCCTGGCGGTCCCCCTGCCGGCGGCCCAACCGTCCGCCGGCGACCCCCATGGACTGTAGGGGCCGGGCTTGCCCCTGCCCCGGGCTTGCCCCTGCCCGGGCCGCGGGGGAATCTGGAGAACGGAAAGGAGCAGCAGCCAGGACGACATGGCAGATCAAGGCCCGATTCGGGTTCTCGTCGTAGACGATCACGTCGTGGTGCGCGAGGGGTTGAGCGCCCTCATCGACTCGTGGCCCGAGATGTCGGTGGTGGGCGAAGCCTCCGACGGGCTGGAGGCAGTGGAAAAGGCCGCCCTCCTGGCCCCCGACGTCGTGCTCATGGACCTGGTGATGCCCCGCATGGGCGGGGTGCAAGCCATCGCCCAGATCGTGCAGCAGAATCCCGGCGCCCGGGTGCTGGTCCTCAGCAGCTTTTCCGAAGACGAGCAGGTAAGCCGTGCCATCCAGGCCGGGGCCCTGGGCTACCTGCTCAAAGAGTCGTCGTCCAGCGACCTGGTCCAGGCCATCTTTGACGTCTACCAGGGCAAGCTCGCCATGCACCCCACCATTACCCGGCAGGTGGTCCGCCGCCTGGGCCGGCCGGACGACGGCCACCTGGCCGAGAGCCTCCTCACGCCCCGCGAGGTGGAGGTCCTCAGGCTGGTGGCCCAGGGCCTGTCGAACAAGGGCATCGCCGACGCGCTTTGCCTCAGCGAGTGGACCGTGAACAAGCACGTGAGCAGCGTGCTGGCCAAGCTGCGCCTGGAGAATCGCACCCAGGCCGCCCTGTATGCCCTCCGCGCAGGGCTGGCCGAGCTGACCTGACCCCAATATGGCTAATTCCTGCCATAGAAGATAACAGATCTCGGGGATGCGGCCCGCCGTTCCCCGTGATAAAATGATCGGGCCGCGATGCGGCGGCCTTGCTATTGGTGCGACAAAGGGGGGCACTGCTTATGCACGACAGCCGGCTCCACATCCTGCCTGAAGGGTCGGTGTCCGAGATTGAGAAGACGGCCTATCGCCTGCTCGACGAGGTCGGTATTGTCCTGGACCATGCCCGCGCCGTGGAAATGTTGCACGGCCTGGGCTGCCGGGTGGATGCCGGCCGCGTTTTTATTCCCCCTGACGTCGTGGGCCGGGGGCTGGAGAGGGTCGTGCCCTACCGCACCCTCTACGATTTCGACGGCTCGCCCGCCTGCACCCTGGGCGACGGGCAGGTCCGCTTTCACAGCGGCGGCGGCGTGCCCTTTATTCTCGACCTGGAGACGGGCGAGCGGCGCCGGCCCACCCTGGACGACGTGGCCCGGGCCACGCGCCTCCTCGATGCCCTGCCCAACGTCGACCTGATCATCCCCCTGGTGGGGCCCCACGACGTGCCGCCCGAGCTGCTGACCGTGGCGTCCACCGACGTGCTGCTGCGCCACACCCGCAAGCCCACCTGGTCGGCGCCCATCGACAAGGCCGAGCACGTGCCCTTTGTGGTCGAGATGGCGGCTGCCTGCTGCGGCGGCATGGACGCCTTCCGGGCGCGGCCGCCCATGTGCCTCTGCGCCTCGCCGGTGAGCCCGCTGATCTTTACCCGCGACGTGGCCGGCGCCATCCTGGCCATCGCCGAGCTGGGCGCGCCCTTCCTGTCGCTGCCCGCTCCGTCGCTGGGCGCAACGGGCCCCGTGACCCTGGCCGGCAGCATGGCCCAACAGCACGCCGAGATCCTCGCCAGCCTGGTCATTGCCGGGGCGGCCCGGCCGGGCACGCCGGTCATGTACTGCTCGCGCATCAGCGCCATCGATCCCCACACGGCGGTCTCGATCTGGGGCGGTCCCGAGGTGGGGCTGTCCAGCGGCATCGCCGCCCAGTTGGCCCATCGCCTGGGGCTGCCCTGCGACAGCTATGGCTTTTGCACCAGCGCCTCACGCCTCGACGCCCAGTTCGGTTACGAGCGGCTGGCCAACGCCCTGGTGGCGGCCCTGGGCGGCGTGGACATCCTGTCGGGGATGGGCAGCACGGAGAACGTCATGACCGCCGGCCTCGAGATTGCCGTCGTGGACGACGAGCTGGCGGGCCTGATCCGTCGCGTTCATGCCGGCGTGGAGGTGAACGACACGACGCTGGCCTACGACGTCATGGCGGAGGTCATCCGGGGCGACGGGGCCTACGTGGGCGCGCTGCACACCGCCCGGCAGATGCGCAAGGGCGCCCTGTGGGTCCCGGGGATCAGCGCCCGCGGCGCCCAGGCACCGGCGGTCGTGGAGGCGGCGCGCGCCAGGGCGCGAGAGATATTGGCCCGCCACCAGGCGGAGCCCCTTTCCGAGGACTCAAGGCGGCACCTGGACGAGATCACGGCCCGCGCCCGGCGCGAGCTGTCCGGGGCCTGAGGCGCGGCGGCGCCGTTTGTGGTTGGCGCTTCAGCGCGTTGGGGAGACCCGGGTGCGACGGCTCCGCGCTGCGCATGACGAGGGCATAAGGAGTGTACACTGGTGTACCAGAAGAATCGCTTGCTGCTGCCGTTTCTGACTGACGAGGACCTGGACCGCATCGAAGCCACGGCCCATCGCCTGCTGGCCGAGGTGGGCATCGAGCTGCGACACGCCCGGGCACAGGAGATGCTCCACGGGCTGGGCTGCCAGGTATCCGGGGGCCGGACGCTCATCCCCGGCGACGTGGTGCGCTGGGCGCTGGACAACGTCACCCCCGGCGTCGAGTTTCCGCGCCCCGACGGCCGCCCGGGATTCACCCTGGGCGACGGCCGGGTTCGTTTTCACAACGGGGGCGGCCAGCCCTTTATCCTCGACCTGCACACGGGCCAGCGGCGCCTTGCCACCCTGCAGGACGTGGCCGACAGCACCCGCCTCCTGGACGCCCTGCCCAACGTCGACCAGATCACGCCCCTGGTGGGCCCCCAGGACGTGCCCCCGGCCATGATCTTTGTCGAGGCGACGGCTGCCATGCTGCTCAACACCGATAAGCCGGTGTCGGCCTCGGCCGTGGACCGGCCTGACGACGTGCCCTACCTGGTCGAGATGGCCGCCGCCCGCTGTGGCGGCCGGGAGGCGCTGCGGGCGCGTCCCAGCATGCAGGTCAGCGTCTCGCCGGTCAGTCCCCTGCGCTTCACGGCCGACGTGGCAGGGGCCATCCTGGCCGTGGCCGAATCGGGCCTGCCCTTTCACTCGCTGCCTGCCCCGTCGCTGGGTGCCACCGGCCCGGTCACCCTGGCCGGCTGCCTGGCCCAGCAGCACGCCGAGGTCCTGGCCAGCCTGGTGCTGGCCGCCGCGGCGCGGCCCGGCGTGCCGGTGGTCTACTGCTCGCGCATCGGCCCCATCGACCCCCGCACGGCCACCTCGGCCTGGGGCGGGCCAGAGGTGGGCATTTCGGGGGCCTGCGCCGCCCAGTTGGCCCACCGGCTGGGATTGCCCTGCGATAGCTACGGCCTGGCGACCAGCTCGCCAACCGTGGACGCCCAGCACGCCTACGAGCGTCTGTCCAACGCCCTGGTGCCGGCCCTGGCCGGCGTGGACCTGCTGTCGGGGATGGGCATGGCCGGCAACCTGGCGGGCGGCTACGAGATTGCCGTCATCGACGACGAGCTGGTGAGCCTCATCAAGCATATCGTGGCCGGCGTGGAGGTGAACGACACAACGCTGGCCTACGACGTCATGCGTGAAGTCATCCCGGCCGGCGGTGCCTTTGTCGGCGCGCTGCACACCGCCCGCCAGATGCGCAAGGGCGCCCTATGGATCCCCGCCATCAGTGCCCGTGGCGCCGATGCACCCGCCGTCATGGAGCGGGCCCGCGCCAGGGCCCGGGAGATCCTGGGCCGCCCCCACACCAAGGCGCTGCCGGAGGATGTGGATCGGCACCTGGACGAGATTCTGAAACGGGCTCGCCGCGAATTGATGGGCAGCTGATGGCTGCCCCACCACAGGAGAAAGGGGGATGACATAAATCAATAGGGCCCTCGAAAGAGGTTGTCGGACGTGGCCGGAATGCACATGAAATAGGAGGAGTTGAAGTGAAAAAGATCCTGTTGCTGTCAAGCCTGCTCATCGTTATTAGCCTGGTGCTCGCTGCCTGTGGGGCTACTTCAGAACCGCAAGTGATCGAAAAGACCGTCGTCGAAACCGTTATCGTCGAGCAAACGGTCAAAGAGACGGTCATCGTGGAAGGCACTCCGCAGATCGTGGAAAAGGTTGTGACCGAGGTCGTCGAGTCGGTGGTCACGGCCACGCCCGCTCCGTCTGAGGAGCCCAAGATCCTGCGGGTGCGGCTTTATGGGGATATTCAGAACCTGGATCCCGCTTTCCAGATCTCGGAAAATGATACGGTGGTAGCCAACGCCGTGATGGATGGCCTGGTCCGCTACTGCCCGAACTCTTACGAACTCTGCAACGAACTGGCCGAAGAGATCGAACAGTCGGAAGATGGCCTGCAGATCCGCTTCAAGCTGCGCGAGGGCGTCATGTGGCAAAACGGCTATGGAGAGCTAACCACAGAGGACGTCAAGTACTCGTACGAACGCTTCATCGACCCCGAGCTGGACGCTGCATACGCGGACGACTGGGCCACGCTGGATCACGTCGAGATCATCGACAAGTACAACGGCATCATTCACCTCAAGGAGCCCTTTGCCCCCTTGTGGAGTTCGACTTTGCCCGTTGGCAGCGGAACCATCCTCTGCAAAAAGTGGGTGGAGGACATTGGTATGGAAGCCTTTGCCACCCACATCATCGGCACCGGCCCCTATATGTTCGATCAGTGGAAGCCCCAGCAGATGGTCATCCTCAAAAAGAACCCCGACTATTGGAAAGAGGAACCGTACTTTGACGAAATCCACCTGATCCCCATCGAAGACGACAAGGCCGCCGAAGTGGCGCTGGAAGCCGGCGATCTGGACTTTGGCCTGATCAGCATTGCTTCTATCGACCGATTTCAGAGCGATTCCAACTTTGAAGTCATCGCAGTGCCCACGCTGCGCTACTACTGGCTCGCGTTGAACGTCCAGCACCCCAAACTTCAGGACCCCAACGTGCGTTGGGCCGTGATCTATGGCATCGACGTGCCGAGCATTTTGCAGGCGGCGTACATGGGCAATGCTGAGCGGGCGTGCTCTCTGATCCCCCGTGGTTTGATCGGCTACTGGGAAGATGCGCCCTGTTACGAACGCGACGTGGAAAAAGCTAAAGAGTACCTGGCTGCGGCCGGGCTCGAATCTCTGGACCTGCGCCTCGACCTGCAGGATACCACCGAAGATCGGATCTGGTCCGAGATCATCCAACAGAACCTGGCTGAGGTGAACATCAAT
>JAAYZQ010000315.1 GCA_012514775.1 Anaerolineaceae bacterium | reverse complement strand
TCGGAGAGGAGAACGATTCTCGCTCGTAGTAACGACTTCCGTTGTTTTGGACGGCTAAAGCCGTTACTACCTAAATTTGGCCCAAATAGAGGGCAAGATGCTGCAAGGTCGGAGGTGGACTTGACAAAAAAGTGGTGATAGGCCATCCTGATATGGTGCCTTAAACCAAACCCAGGAGGTCTATCACCATGAGCAAGTCTACCACAGATCGAACCAGTTGTCACTTCACATCCCGGGCAGGGCTCGTCGCTTTGGGACACAAGGTGCGGATGTTGGGTATCTTCAAACCGGTTGAGGAGCGAGTGAAGATTAGGCAGAAGGTGATCCACCACACGCCCGCGCAGAAGTTGTTGGATTGTCTGATCAACGCTCTGGCAGGTGGACGTGGTCTGGTTGAAGCCAACAAGCGCGTGCGTTCGGATCGCGCTGTCCAGCGAGCATTCGGGCGCAACGGATGCGCCGAGCAATCGGTCATCAGTGACACGCTGGATGCAGCCAGGCCCGAAAACGTGCAACAAATGCAGGACGCGGCGACAGAGATCTACCGGCGATACAGCGCAGGCTATCGCCACGATTATGAGCGGCAGTTCCAGTTGCTGGACATCGATATGACAGGACAGCCTTGTGGCAAGAAGGCAGCCTTTGCCACCAAGGGCTATTTCCCCGAGCAACGCAGTCGACGGGGACGGCAATTGGGTCGGGTGCTGGCCAGCTGGTACGGGGAGGTTGTGGTAGACTGTCTCTACAACGGGAAGACACAACTGCCACTCGCTTTCCAGAGACTGGTCCAGGCAGCGGAAGAGGTTCTGGAACTGAATGAGGATAACCGCAGGCGCACGATTCTGCGAGCCGATGGAGGTGGCGGGAGTGAAAAGGATGTCAACTGGGCACTGAGTCAAG
Organism: Anaerolineaceae bacterium; assembly: GCA_012514775.1. The sequence continues at coordinate 6,347 of JAAYZQ010000315.1, read as the reverse complement.
GGTATCATCTCCACACAAAGGTATACTCCTGGGATCAGGCTCGCAAGTTGGCGAAGACGGTCGAGGTCTGGCACGATGATCCGAAAGTGCCAGGCCGGCAAATCGGCTGGGTGCCGGGGGAAACCACCAAGTACGCCCGCCCAGTCAAGCGAATTGCCGTCCGGACACGCAAAAAGAATGGCCAGTGGGGCGTTGGCGTGATCCTCTCCACCCTGCCTGCTGAAGTTGCTGTGTCTCTGGCTCGCTTGCCCGTGCACTTGCTCAAGGATCCCATGGCGGTCTTGCGCGCCTACGTCTACTTTTACGATTTGCGCGGTGGTGGAGTTGAAACCGCATTCAAGGAAGACAAGCAGGGACTGGGCATCACCAAGCGCAACAAGAAGAGCTTTGAGGCGCAGCAAATGCTTGTTCAACTGAACGCGCTGGCTCATAACCTGATCGTATGGTCTCGCCGGTGGTTGGCTCCGGCCAGCAACTGGATCGGCCAACTCGGCATTCTGCGCATGGTGCGCGATTTCTTCCATGTGAATGGTCTGGTTCATTTCGACGCTGACGGTAACATCCAACAGATTATTCTCAGTCAAGCAGACCCGTTTGCGTCAAGTATCTGTGCTGGGGTCCGGTCATTCCTGGACTCCCAGCAAGCTGACGTCAGTTTGGGCCAAATTTAGGTAGTAGGCGCTTCAGCGCCCTGAGCGCGGTGAACCGCGCACTACCAACAACACCGTCCGGGCCCACCCGCCTGCAACCCCCGTTCGTAGTAGGCGCTTCAGCGCCCTGAGCGCGGTGAACCGCGCACTACGAACGGGCGTCATAGACCTCGGGATTGACGCAGTTGGGCAGGCGCTCGCTGCGCAGGCCGGCCAGCAGGTTCTCGGCGGCCATGACGGCCATGCGGGTGCGGGTCGCCCAACTGGCGCTGGCGATGTGCGGCACCACCAGGCAGTTGGGCAGGCTCAGCAGCTTGTGGCCGGGCGGCAGCGGCTCCGGATCGGTGACGTCCAGGGCGGCGTAGGCAATCCGGCCGGCAGCCAGGGCCTCGTACAGGTCGTCGGTGTGGACCACGGGACCCCGCGAGGTGTTGATCAGCACCCCCGTCTTTTTCATCTTGTCCAGGGCCCGGGCGTCGATGAGCTGATGGGTCTGGTCCGTCAGGGGCACGTGCAGGCTGACGAAATCGGATTCTGCCAGAAGCTCGTCCAGGTCACAGCGCACGGTAATGTTCAGAAAAGGCGCCTTCTCCGGGTTGCAGTAGGGGTCATAGTAGACGACCCGCATGCCAAAGCCCGCAGCACGGCGGGTCATGGCCTGGCCGATGCGCCCCATGCCCACGATCCCCAGCGTGGCACCATGGACGTCGTGGCCCAGGAAGAGCATCGGGCCCCAGGTCCGCCACTTGCCGGCCCGCACGTAATCGGCGCCCTCGACGATGCGCCGGGCGCCGGCCATGAGCAGCGCAAAGGCCAGGTCGGCGGTCGTCTCGGTTAGCACGCCGGGCGTGTTGCCCACGGGAATGCCCCGCGCCGTGGCGGCCGGCACGTCCACGTTGTCATAGCCCACGGCATAGTTGCTGATGACCTTCAGGCCCGGGCCGGCGGCGTCCATCACCTCGGCGTCCACCGGGTCGGTCAGCAGCGAGACCAGGCCGTCCACGCCGCGCACCCTCTCCAGGAGCGCCTCGCGGGATGGGGGCAGTTCGTCGGGCCAGACGTCGGCGTCGCACGCGCCGCGGATCATCTCCAGCCCGCCTTCCGGCAGGACCCGGCCCACAAAGACTTTCGGCTTGCTCATGGTTCACCTCATCGATAGACCCAGATGAACAGCAGGTCGTTGACGTTGGTGCCCGTCGGACCGGTGCGCAGCAGGTCGTCCAGGGCATCAAAGAACGGATAGGCGTCATTGTCCGCCAGGTGGGCTCGCGGGTCCAGGCCCAAGGCCCGGGCCCGGGCGATGGTCTGGCCACCGGCCACGGCCCCGGCGGCGTCCGTCGGGCCGTCCGTGCCGTCGGTGCCCAGGGCCAACAGCACCACGCCGGGCAGGCCCTGCAGGGCCAGGGCGGCGGCGAGGGCCAGCTCCTGATTGCGCCCGCCCTTGCCCTGGCCGCGCACGGTGACGGTCGTCTCTCCGCCCCACACCAGGCAGGCGGGCGGGGCCACGGGCCGCCCGTGGGCCACCACCTCCCGGGCCAGCGCCGCGGCGACGCGACCCACCTCCCGGGCCTCGCCTTCGACAAAGGTCGACAGGAGCAGCACGTTGAATCCCGCTCCGCGGGCCGTCTCCACGGCGGCCTCGGCGGCCAGGCGGTTGCTGCCGACGATGACGTTGAGAACCCGCTCAAAGAGCGCATCACCCGGCTTGAGCGTTTCGGCCAGCCGGCCTTCCAGCCCCGCCCGCAGGTGGCCGGCCACGGCGTGAGGCAGGCGCCCTGCCAGGCCGTAGCGCTCCACGACGGACCAGGCATCGGCAAAGGTCGTCGCGTCGGGGCTGGCAGGACCGGAAGCAATGACGTCCAGGGGATCGCCCACCACGTCGGACAGGACGAGGGCAGCGACGCGAGCAGGAGCCGCCAGGCGCGCCAGCCCGCCGCCCTTGAGCTGCGACAGGTGCTTGCGCACGGCGTTCAGCTCGCCGATGGTCGCCCCGGAGCGCAGGAGCAGCTCCGTGGTCGCCACCAGGTCGTCCAGCGACAGGCCCCCGGCGGGCAAGGTCAGCAACGCCGAAGCACCGCCCGAGAGGACGGCCAGCACCAGGTCGCGCCCGGATGCCTGTCGTAACAGGTCCGCCAGTCGCCGGGTGGCGGCCACGCCTGCCTCGTCGGGCAGGGGATGGCCCGCCTCGGCCACCTCGATGGGACCGGTGTCGACCTCGGGGCCGGCGTAGCCGTAGCGGGTGACCACCAGGCCGCCGGCCAGGCGCTCGCCCAGGAGGGGGACGAGGGCAGCGGCCATGGGGGCGGCGGCCTTCCCGCCGCCTACCACCCACGTGCGCTCGGCTGCCTCCAGGTCGTAGGTCTGCCCGCCGATGAGGAGGCGATTGCCCTCGCGCCGGACGTGCCGGCGCACGGCAGCGCCCGGCTCGACGGCCGCCAGCGCGGCACGCTGCGCCGCCGCGATCGTCGCGGCGTGGGGCGAGTTGCGGATCGTCCAGCTCTCCATGGCCTGGCCTGTCGCCGCGAGTCCGGCAGATTCTAGGACAGGGCTTTACGCTGGGGGACCGCGTAGCCCTTCAGGCGTAAATAAGCCTCCACGCCGTCCAGCAAGCGCTCGACATAGTCGGATGTCGCGGCCTTGCCCATGTGGCCCACGCGCACGATCTTGCCGCTGAGGTCCTCCAGGCCCCCGGCGATCATGATCTGCCACTCGGCCACCAGGTAGGCGCGCAGATCTTCGACGTCCATGCCCGGGGGGCCGTACAACGCAGTGATGAGCGGCGAGGTGTGGGCCTCGGGCGTGACCGGCTTGAAGCCCAGCGGCCCCATCACCGAGCGCACGCGGCGCGCTGCGCTGCGGTGGCGCTCGTAATAGGCCTCCAGGCCGCCTCCGAGGATGCGCCGCAGGCTGGCCTGCAAGGCGACGACCACGTTGGTGGGCATGGTCGTGGGGTAGGGGTGCCAGTCTCCCCAATGGTCGGCATAGTGCCTCCAGGTGGCCAGGTCCAGGTACCAGCCGTGGGCGCGGTTCGCCCGGGCGTCCATCTGGCGCCAGGCCTCCCCGCTCACGGAAATGGGCGCCACACCCGGCGGGCAGGCCAGGCACTTGTTGGCCACGGTGACGCACACGCCGATGCCCAGCTCGTCGACGGGCAGGGGCACCCCGCCCATGGACGACACTGCATCGACGATTAGGGGCACTTCCTGCTCCCGGGCCACGGCGGCGATCTCGGCCAGGGGATTGAGGACACCCGTCGAGGTCTCCAGGTGCACCACGGCCAGGGCCTGGATGCCCGGGCTGTGCCGCAGCGCCTCGCGGATGGCCTCCGGATCGAGGGGCTCGCCCTGGGGAGCGTCCACGCGGCAGACTTCCAGGCCGTAGCCCTCCGCCACGGTCCCTAGCCGGTGCCCGAAGAAGCCGTTGCGGGGCACCAACACCTTCTCGCCGGTGCGCAGCATGCTTCCCAGGGCCGCTTCCAGCCCGGCCGTCCCCGGCCCGGGCATCAGGAACAGATCGCCCCTGGTCTGAAAGACCTGCTTCAGGCCGTCGATCACCTCGTCATAGATCTCCAGCCACTCCTTGCCATAGTGCGGGCGGGTGGGCTCGGCCAGCGCGGCGAGAATCTCGTCTTCCGCGTCCACGGGCCCTGGAATCATCAAGCGCATCGACTGACTCGTCACGTGGTTCTCCTCCCTGGATCATGGTTACCCGGCAGCCCTCGGCTGCTGTCAGGCCTCGTTGTCCTCTTCCGGCTCCGATTCGGCCCTGACCCACGCGAATTTGCGGCGCAGGGCAGTGGGATAATATCGCTCCAGGACGTCGTACCCGACGGCCTCGCCCCACTCGTGATAGACGCGCGGGTCGATGTACGACTTCAGGCTCGTCACCAGGTTCCAGGTGCGTTTCTTGGCGGCGATGGCGGCCTGGACCTTGATCTTGCCCAGGGCCAACCGGGCCCTGTCCAACTGCTCCTCGCCCCTGGCGACGCGGCGCCTGGCCGTCTCGATCCGTTTTTCGTACCTGGCCCGCACCTTCCTGGCCGCTTCTGGGCTGCCGGCTTCCTGCTGCTTCTGGCTCGCTTCGGCGCGCAGGGCGGCGAGCGCCTCGCGGTAGGTCCGTACCTGAGCCCGGTACTTGTTCACGCGCTCCCTGGACTTTTCCTGGCGCTCCTGGTAGCGCTTGCGGCTGCGAGCCCAGGTCGCCGGCTCCTGCTTGGTGTGGTTGCACAGAATGGCCGCTTCCAGGTTCGCCAGGTTGGCGGCCTCCCACTTCTTGTGCTCAGGGTCCTCAGCGGCGACGCCCGATTCCTCCAGGCAGCGCCGCACAGCCATGGTCGCGTGGTGGGTACGAAAGACCTTGGCCGTCAGGCCGGGCAGAACGTCCGACAGGTATGCGTTCACGTCGCGGCTGCTGAAATCGGGAAATAGCTGTGGCTTGTCGCGGGTCGGATGGGGGCGGTCGCCGTTGCCGCTGTTGCTCGATGGCCGGGCCGTGCGGATCAGCTCGGTCAGGTTGGCGTGCACCACCTCGGGCACCTGGAGCTTCTTGTGCCACAGGATCGAGTCCTTGCCCAGGAAGCGGAACTCGGCCACGCCGTCCTCGTGCAGGGTCACGTGCTCGGGACGCAACGTGGTGGCGCCCACGGTGTCCGCCTCATCGGGGTCCTTTTCGTCGCCCACCCTCAAGCACAGGGCGTCGATGAGGTAGCAAGCCGTGGCGATGCGCCAGCGATCCGACTCGCCATTCTGGCACAGGTCCTGCTGGATGCGGGCCCGCACCATGGCCAGCTCGTCCTCCAGCTCGTACACCTTGTCAAACTTCTGGGCTTCCCGCTCCTGCTTGATGGGAGCGCTGTCGTGAAGCCAGACGTACTTGAGCTTGTCCGAGAGCTTGTCGCGCCAGCGCGCCACCCACAGCGACTCGGGCTGCCAGACGATCTCGGCCCAGTCGCCTTCCGGCCGGGGGGCGTCGGGGCTGAGGTTCAGGGTGATGTCCTGCTGCCTGGCGCCCTCTTTCCAGCGGCCGCGGAGGGGATGCTTGCCCCGCCCCATAAAGATGCCGCTGGGCTCGACGATATAGTTCGCCAGCTCGACCCGCTCGCCGTTCACAACCGCGTGGCCGAACCATTCCTTCAGCTCTTCCCGCAGCGCCTTGCGCTCCGCGGCATGTGCTTTTCGCTCCTCGGGGCTCAGCCTCTCCCTGTCCTCTCGCTCCGCCTCCACGATCCGCAGTGCCGGACCGAAATCCACGTCTTCGACGCTCAGGACACGCTCCAGGCCCAGGGCCTGGGAGAAATCGGTCATGAAATTCCGTGAAAAGGTGCGGTCCTTGACGTACGGAGTGCCCAGCTTTTTCGCCCAGGCCAGGGCCATCTCTTCTTGTCGGGCGGTCAGGGCGACTTTCCTGCCCTCAATCTTGAGCACCAGCCCGACGCTCTTGGGGGGCTCGGGCACGATGACTCCGTTGTGTATCAACTGCTCCAACATCCAGATTACAACCTCATCGGCGGGACAACAGCGCCCGCAGCGTGGCAGCCGCCTGGACCACGATCACCCCGGCCAGGAGGATGCCTGCCAGGGCTATCTTGTTGGCGTCTACCGCTTCCTCAAAATACACGTCATCGTCACTGACGACGATGGCGCCCAGGGGGCGCGACATCGCCCCTCCACCCACGCCGCCCTGGCCCTCGGCGGCGAG
>JAAYZQ010000314.1 GCA_012514775.1 Anaerolineaceae bacterium | reverse complement strand
CGCCGGGCGCTCGCCCAGGTCGGCCACGGCGTAGAACAGGGCCGCGCCATAGAGCACGCCCGCGATCTTGCCCAGGCTGAAGGGCAGATCGGGCGTCACCAGGATGCTGGCCAGGACCATGAACAGCAGGCCGAGGATGGGCCAATCCAGCGCCGTGCGTGGCACAATGTGCCCGCGCGCACGGAGCCGCGCCAGCCACAGGAGGGGCAGCAGCACCAGGGCAGGGGTCAGGGAGGGCCTGGCGAACAAAAAAAGCGGGCTGGCGAGGAGCAGGATGGGCAACTGCCACCTGGTGATGGTGCGGGCTGCGCGGCCAATCACGCCGTCGTCGTGCATCGGGCCAGGCCTGTCCCGGTTGAAGGTTGGATCCTGGTCGCGCCCTGCGGGCACGCACGGCGGGCAGGGCGTTTTCGGCTCTATGACGCCACCGCCGGGCGCCGGCGTTGCTCGGGGCTCGGTCGCACCTCGCGGATGCCGGGCGGTGGGGTGGAGAGTGCCACGCTGCACTCGGGCACGATGGCCTTTACGGCTGCCCACAGATCCGCCTCCGGCGCGCCACGCTGGGCAAGGCTGATGAGCTGGTCCACGGCACGCAGCAACTCGCCGCCCAACAGGACAGACCTGGCCTTGAAGACAAAGATCTTCTCGTGGCGCGTTGTCTCATAGTCTTCGCCTTCCAAAAAGAGCCGCTCCCGCATCTTCTCGCCGCGCCGCACGCCGGTGAACTCGATGGCGATGTCCCTGTCGGGCTGCAAGCCCGACAAGGTGATCAGGTCGCGGGCCAGATCTACGATCTTGACGGGCTCGCCCATGTCCAGGACAAACAGCTCGCCGCTCTGGCCAAAGGCGGCTGCTTGCAACACCAGGTAGACGGCCTCGGGGATGGTCATGAAGTAGCGTTCCATCTCCGGGTGGGTGACGGTCACCGGCCCCCCGGCAGCGATCTGCTGCTTGAAGAGCGGCACGACGCTGCCGCGGCTGCCGAGGACATTGCCAAACCGCACGGCCACGTAATTGTTTCCCGTTCGCTGGGCCGCGTCCTGCACCAGCAGCTCGGCGATGCGCTTGGTCGCCCCCATGACGTTGATGGGGTTCACCGCCTTGTCCGAAGAGATGAGCACGAACTGCTTGACCCCCTCCTCCTGGGCCACCTCCAGCAGGTTGCGCGTCCCCCCCACGTTGTTGGTGATGGCCTCTTCGGCGTTCTGCTCCATGAGGGGCACGTGCTTGTGGGCCGCGGCGTGAAATACGACCTGGGGGTGGTGGGCCCGAAAGATGCGCGACAGGCGCGCCCGGTCGCGGACGTCGGCGATGGCCGGCGTGAGCTGGAGGTGGGGAAACCGGGCCGACAGCTCCTGAAAGATGAGATAGATGCTGTTCTCGCCGTGCCCGACGAGGATCATCTGTGCCGGCTGGCGGCGGGCCACCTGGCGGCACAGCTCCGAACCGATGGAGCCGCCGGCGCCGGTAATCACCACCCGCTGGCCCCGAAGGTGCAGCCCGTCGTCGCTGCGGATGGGAACCGGATCGCGGCGCAGCAGGTCCTCGATCTGCACCTCGCGGATCTGGTTGACGCTCACCGTCCCGTTCAGCAGCTCGTACATGGCCGGCACGGTCTTGAACGGGACGGGGATCCGTTCGCACAGCTCCTTGATCTCGCGAATGGCCTGGCCGGGCGCGGTGGGCATGGCGATGAGCACCTCGTCCACGGCGAGGTCGCGGACCAGGTCCGGAATGTCTTGACGCTTGCCCAGGACGGGCAGGTCGTGGATGCGCATGCCGACCTTGGCCGGGTTGTCGTCCACGTAGCCCGCCGGCTCCACGCCGACTCCCGGGTTGTTCTTCATCTCGCGGACGATCATGGCGCCGGCGTCGCCCGCGCCCACCACCAGCACGCGCCTGGGCTTGGCCCTGGGCCCGCCACGCCCGTTGATCGAGTTCACCTCGTTGAGGTAGCGGACCGAGAAGCGAATGCCGCCGATGAAAAACAGGCTCAGCAGCCAGTCGATGACCAGGGCCGAGCGGGGGAACATGGAAAACCAATGGTGCGGGAAGAGCAGCCCCAGGATCAACACCGCCAGGACCGCCGAGGCTGCGGTCACCGCGCTGACGATGGCGGCCATCTCCGGGACGCTGGCGTAGCGCCAATAGCGGCGGTAGAGGCCAAAGAAATAATAGATGGGGGTTTTGATGGCCAGCGCCAGCACCACAAAACGCAGGCAAACCGGAATGCGGGACCAGAAGTCCGGCATCTCCAGGCGGATGGCAAAGCCTAACGCTGCAGCCAGGGCCGTCAACAACAGGTCGCTGAGCACAAAGTAGCGATTTCGTATGACGGCGGGGCGCCTTCGAAGAACCATCTCTCTTCTCCTCTCGTCTACGTACCCTGGGACTGGACGGTGCGGCACGAACCGAGCTTTTGGTCTGAGGAGCCAACTCTGCCCCAGCCTCCATGGGAGCCGAGATGATTATACCTCAGTCACCGCAACAGGTCAAGCTGAAGGGCCAAATTCGAATCGTGGCGTCCAGGGCGATGGGACCTCGGACACAGCTCGGCGCGGCAGTCAGGCGCACGCCTCTCGCAGGGCCTTGCAGACCAGGGCCACCGTCTCCTCGTCAAGCTCGCCGTGGAAAGGCAGGGCCAGCGTGCTCTGCGACACGGCCTCGGTGACGGGAAAGGATCCAGGCCGGTACCCGAAGCGCTCGACGTAAAAGGGCTGAAGGTGGATGGGCGTGAAGTAGGGCCGGCAGGCGATGCCCTGCTCGTGGAGCCGGGCCATAACCGCCTGGCGGTCGACGTCGGGTGCCAGGCGGACCACGTACACGAACCAACTCTGGCGGGTGGTTGTGGGAGCCACCACGGGCGCGGTGACACCCTCCACCCGGCGCAGGTGCTCGCCATACATGCGCGCCACACGCTCTCGCTTTTGCAAGAGGTCGTCGATGCGCGCCAACTGCGACAGTCCCAGGGCGGCGCTCATCTCGTCCAGTCGATAGTTGTAGCCCAGGCGCACGTGGTTGAGCCACGTGCCGCTCTCGTCGCGGCCCTGGTTGCGCAGGCTGCGAAACAGGGTATCCCACTCTTTGCTATCCGTGACCACGACGCCCCCCTCGCCGGTGGTCATCTGCTTGTTGGGGTAGAAGGCAAAGACGGCGACGTCGCCCAGGGTCCCTGCACGGCGACCCTTGTACTCGGCGCCGATGGCTTCGCAGGCGTCCTCGACGAGGACCAGGCCGTGCTCACTGGCCGTCCGCCGCAGCGAGTCATAGTCGGCCGGCTGGCCAAACACGTCCACGGCCAGGATGGCTTTGAGGTCCCTCGGACTGTCAGCCCGGTGCTGCAGTGCGGGGGGCAGCCAGCGCCTCGCCGCCTTGCCACCGCTCGCCAGGTCCCTGGCCGCCTCGGCCACCAGCGAGGCGTCGACGTTCAGCGTCTCGGGGTCAATGTCCACAAAGAGGGGGATGCCACCCTCGTACAGCAGGCAGTTGGCCGAGGAAATGAAGGAAAAGGGGGTGGTGATGGCCAGGTCACCAGGCCCGATGCCGGCCGCGATGACTGCCAGGTGCAGCCCGCTCGTGCCCGAGCTGACGCCGGCGGCGTGGGCCGTGCCAACGTAGGCCGCGAACTGCTTCTCGAACTCGTCGATGCGCGGCCCCATACTCAGGTAGGACGTGGCGAGCACGGCGTGGACGGCTTCGACATCGGCCGGGGTAAGGTCGGGCGCCGACATGGGAACTCGAAAGGTCATGATGGATTCTTCCTCCTGGCAATCATAAGGTTCACCGGCGCCGGATGCCGAATGCTGTGTCAGGACAGGTGACCAGCCAGGCCGGTCAGGATCGTCCCTCGTTGTGCCATCCCTCAGGTCGCTCCTTGATCACCCGAGCAGG
>JAAYZQ010000313.1 GCA_012514775.1 Anaerolineaceae bacterium | reverse complement strand
GCGAGCATCTCTTCCAGTTGCCCTTTTTGCCAGCGCGGCAGGTAACAAAGCGTCACCCGCCCCTGGCGCACGCAGTCCGTCTCTTTGACCTGCACCTCCAACCCCGAATCGAGAAACAGTGTCAGATCCAGGCTCCCCCGATACAGGACGTACAGCCGGTGCAGGTCGCGCAGCAGGCGCGAGGTGCCCGATGGAGACAGATCCTCGACGCCGTCGATGAGCAGATGCACCTGCCGGTAGGGTGGGATAAACGGAGCGCTGAACCGGCCTGCCGGCAAAGGCGCGTAGGCGACCAGGCCGAGCAGCTCGCACAGCGCCGCCTCGGGCGCCATGGCCGGGCTCAGGATCTCGTCGCTTTCTACCACACGTAACCAGGACATCAGCTCAAACTCCCCGTCGATCTCGGGCCACAAGGGGGGGAACCGACGGTAAAAACAGCGCAAGCGGCGCATCCAGCCCCGGTCCTGTCGCAGTCGCGGCAGGAACCGGGCGCGGTTGCGGCTGTTGCACAACAGATCGTCCCAATAGGCGTTCCAGATGCAAGGGATCAGCAGCTCGGGTGTCAGCAGGCTTGCCTGGCCGGCCAACAACGTCTCCTCACGGTCGGCGGTGCCAAGCTCGAGAATGGGCACTCGCACCACAAAAGTCGTCGGCGGCAGCAGGTGCTTCCACATCGAAGAGAGCGTTGTCTTGCCCGTCCCCTCCCGTCCGAGCACGATGCGCGTGCCGAAACCCACAACCTCTTTTTCGACGTCCGGCCGTGCAATGTAGACGCTTCTCAGGTCCTCGTAGGCCACGTCCAGGGCAAACGGATCGATCCACGGCGGCCCCACTTCTTCGCGGAGAATGTAGCGGGCCACGAACAACCCGTATTCGCCGCCTGGTACCTCGTAGCGCATATCCCACGCATTATCATCCATGAGGGCCTCGCCGCTGTAGGCATGGCAGGATGCCGGACCGCTTCCGCAACTACCCTGGAAGAACACCGCCGGTGCGGTGAACTGACCCCATCATACTCTGCTCCAGGGCGGGGGTCCATCCTACCAGTATCCGCGGATAGGCCAGGAGTGTGTCAAGGTCAAGGGGAAATGTGACGGGCTGGTGTCTCAGGAGCGGGAGTTTTCGAGCAGATAACCTTCGCCCCGCACGTTCCTGACGAAACGCTCCCCCGAGCCCGCGACGCTCTTGTCCAGGCTCTGGCGCAGCCGATTGATCAGCTTGCGAAGGTTCTGCTCATCCCGGACGTTCGTGCCGGTGGGGTCGATCTCGCTGGCAGGCCAGACGGCCTCGATGAGCGCTTCGTGGCCGACGGTGCGCGACGGCTGCTCGTAAAGCCGCATCAGTAGCCGGAACTCGCGGTCGGGCAGGGGCGGATCCACCAGCACGCCGTCGAGCCAGACGTGCGCGCGGTCCGCGATATAGATCCCTCGCTCCGGCACCGGCGTGTACGCCATGACCTGCCGCGCGTTGATGAAATCAAAGAGCGTGGCCGCCAAGGCTTCTCTGCCGATGAGCGTGTCGTTGGTGCGCTCCACGTGGTGTTGGATCAGGCTGCCACACAACTGCAGAAGCGTGCGAGGCGAGCCCTCGCAGGCGGCGATGAGCCGGTCCATCACCTCGGCCTTGACAAAGGAGTCGCACAGCTCTTCCAGGTTTGCCACCTTGTTGTCGCTGTAGTAGAGCAGCCGCTGCTGAACCATGGCCCGCAGCGCGGCCGCATCCCAGTCGACGACGTGCAGGCATACGCGGTCCGGGCGCAGGTTCGCCCGGCTCTGCAGCTCTCGGCCCACCCCCACGGGCAAGAAGAACTTGAACGCGGCATAGCTCATCTCCAGAAGGGGCTGCTCAGCGACCAGCGACTTGAGCAGCGAGACGGCTGCCTCCGGCCCGGCTGACGTTTCGTCCACGCGGTCGACGAGGACGTACAGCGCCTCGTAGCGCTGTTGTGGCGTCAGACCCAAGCGGCTCACCAGCTCGGCAAAGCCGTGCATCGTCTCCAGCGCCGACAGCGCCTCCCAGGGCAGGTGCAGAGGCTGGCAGGCCAGGACGCGCTCCAGCTTGAAAGCCGAGATGGGGTCGGCAAAGGCGGCGGCGTAACCCTTGAGCATGCGCCGATCCTGCTCTTCGAGGATGTCAAAGAAGGTGGGCGGCACGTCTTCGACGAGGGCCTTGAACGCCGAGCGCAGGATGGCGTTTACGTGGTGGCGGGCCTCCAGCTTGTGCGGGTCGCCGCCCACCTGCCCGAGCAGGTAGCCAAAGTCATAGTGGCGCGCCGCCAGTGCCCGCCGCCGCAGCCGGCCATACTGGCACTCGTAGGCAACCATTTCGCGCGTGGCCGTTTTGCCGTGCCCCCGGGCAGCCAACAAGAACGCGGCCTGGGGGTGGGCGGGATCACCCAGAACTGTGTGCACGTAGGGCCGGTCGATGAAAAAGTTGTGGAGGTAGGGACGCTCCTGATCCGCCTCGTACAGGGCAAAGGGATCGCCCGTCAGCTTGGCGTAGGCCAGCCATCGTTTCAGGTGAGCACTGTATTGGGTCCTCTCTTGCATGGCGCCACTCCTTCCGCGACTGCGTCACGGCCCCGTCACAATCATACTACAGAATTGTGGCGTTTGCAATATTGAACCCCTGCACCTAAATCCTGTATAATGTCTCTGACACATCCCAGCGAAGGAGTGGTGCCATGCTCACAAAGCGGCTGACGATCGGGTTGCTCCTCGGCGTGTTGGGGCTCTTGTTCCTCCCGGCGCTGCCGGGTGCCGGGCCCCGGGCGGCCGCGCAGGACCAGCCCGGGCCCTGCGCCGGCCTGGCTATCGACGTCGTCGTCTCACGGGCCCGGGTCACCCGGGGCGAGGCAGTCACGTGGCAGATCCACCTCGTGCCGGCCCAGGGCGCGCCCGTAGACCGAGTGGAGCTGCGCCCCGGCGACGGCGATGCGTGGCAGTGGCCCCAGGGCCCGGAGCTTGTGACCGGCCTCGACGAGGCGCGGCTCCTGCTCGTCACAGCCATCCCCCTGGCCCCTGGCCCGCTGCTGCCAACCCTGGAGGCACGCTGCACCGCCAGCGGCGACTCGGCGGTGCGGTTGGCCGTCGCCGTTGACCCGCTGGAGGTCGAGCTGCCCCAGGACCGGGTGGAGGTCGGGCTCGTGGCCGGGCAAGGAGCAACCGGCATGGGCCAGGACGTGCCGGTGGAGGTTTGGCTTCGCAACGACTCTCCCTTCTGGCTGGCTCACGTGCGCGTGGAGGGGGTGGGCCGCGACCTGGCGTGGCGGGACGTGCCCCCGGCGGACGTCGCTCCGGGGCAGGTGCTCCGGCACCAGGCGGTGGCTACCGTCATTGGCTCCCATCCCCAGCCGCAGCTTGCCATCGACTATGCCTGGACTGACGATACCGGCAGCACCTACTACCAGGCGCTGCACGTCTCCGGCGACCCGGTTCCCCTGGCCCCCGGCCGCCTCGCCACGCTACCCGACTGGCTCCTGGGCATCGTGGCCGGCGCCCTCGTCGCGCTGCTTCCGCGGGCGATTGCCGGCCTGGGCGCCTGGTGGCAGCAGAGGCAGAGGGATCGGGAACAGGCACGGGGCCTGTTGCGCCTGGCAGCCCGCCACGCCCTGTACGCTGCCGACCACGGCGTGGCGACGGATCTGAAGCACCTGGAACAGGTCTTGCAGCAGTCCCAGCTCTTTGCGCACATCGAGCGCGGCAAGCGGAAGGGCAAGGCCGTGGCCCTCTGGACGGCCGCCCAGCGCCACAACAGCGGCCTGGCGCAGACAGGGGGCAGCCGGCGCGCCGCCGAGCTGCGCCAGGCGGCGCGCGACCTGGAGCAGGTGCTGTAGACGGCCGAGCCGCCACCAGCGCGACACCCGGCGCCCGCGTGTGACGCCCCGGGGGCCCTTCGAGGTAGGGGCCTTTTCTGCGGGCAGAGCGGCATGCTGCCCGGTGTCCGAAGGGAGGCCGGGCATCTTTTTCCGCGGGGTTATCGCCTGACCGTTATCGCCTGATCAACGGCAGGTAGACCTGGTGGGCAGCGGCGGTGGTCGTGACCGTGATGCCCATCGACGCGGGACTCACCTGCCCCATGGCGTCGTACGTCGCCACGGTGATGGTCCAGTCGCCGCCTGGCAGCGAGAGAAGCAGCGCATTCTTGCGACCGGCGCTGACGGTGGTGGACGAGCCGCCTTGCGCCGGTTGATAACTGACGCGATAGCCCCACACATCCGGCTCGCTATTCTCATCCCAATGCAAGGGCACAAACGGTCCTGCCACCATGCCGGCCGCAAATCCCGCCGGCGCGGAGGGCGGGGCATACGCGATGGCGCCCTGGGCGCCGACAAACCCACCGTCGGTCGTTACCTGCGTCTGGCACTCGGCGCCGCCGCCGAACAGGATGGCGAACACGCCGGCGTCGAACAGATCGCGCGGATGCTGAAAGGCATAGGCGGCCCGGTTGTCTTGATAATGGTCGCAGGTATTGTCGAGCGACATGTTGCCGACGGGCATCTGCCACAGGATCAGCCGCTTGTGCGCTGCGATCGAGAGCGCGTTCTCCCACAGGATCGCCCGTGTAGGACGCGGCAGCGTCAGGTCCGTGTCGTCCCACCACGGGCGCAGGCCGCTGCCCGCGTCGCGATCACTCCACTCGACCACCAGCAGGTCTGACCGATCCCCGCCCATCGCGTCAATAAAGGCCGCCGTACGTTGCGCGATGCTGATCACTTCCGAGATTGTGACCGAGTTCGGATCCTGGTTGGTCGCCCACATGCTCGCCATGGGCGCGACCAGCGCGTTGGGCGCGGTGGCGTGGACCACGTCCACCATGCGCTGCCCAAACCCCGCCAGCGTATTGGGATAGCCTGCCACGTTAAAGGCCACCGGGTACGAGCTGGGATCGTCCGGCTGAACACCGGCCGGGCGCTCGTCCATGTTGCTCAGTTGCTGCATGAAACCGTAGAAATCGGGTTCCAGGTGCAAGATGACGGGCTGCGTGCCCTGGGCCTGGCGTGCCGCTTCCTCCAACGCGGCCAGATAGGTGCTCACCGCGCCGGGATTTTGCAGCTTGGATGCATAGCAGGTGGCGCTTTCACCGCAGGTGGGCGGCAGCCCCAGGATCATATAGACCGAGATCAGCGGGACGTAGCCCTTGCTCCATGCCTGGTTCACAAAGCGTCCGACAAAGTTGCCTCCCCAGCCGTCCACGTACCAATCGTAGGTGATGTACTGGTAGACAAAGTCCCATGGAACGCCACTGTTCACCTGCCAATCCTGACCAGGCGTCTCGCTCCAGGCGTTCGAGCCCCAGCCAATGTGTTGCGGCAGCACAGATGGGATCTCTCCGCCCGCCGGGGCCAACACGACAAAGGCGCCCAGTTGCAGGCTGGCGCGGTGCCCGGCCCGGTCCTGTGCCGTGACGAGCAGAATCTGTTCGCTGCTGTCCGTGCCCGGCGCCACCGTGAACACGCCCCCATAGACACCATCGGCTGCCGCGCCATCGTTGCTCCGGCCATCGTCGCGCAGGGCGACCTCGCCCCGACCCAGCGCTCGCCCATCCAGCACCACGCCGGCGACATCG
>JAAYZQ010000312.1 GCA_012514775.1 Anaerolineaceae bacterium | reverse complement strand
TGTTGCTGGCCTCCTACCTCCTGGTGCCCCTGGTCCTCGCCTGGGCCGTCGATCCCATCATGCCGTTTTTCTATGCCCGCTACCTGCTGCTCCTGGCCCCGGCCTTTTACCTGCTGGCCGCCCTGGGCCTGGCCCCCCTTCTGCGCCGGCCCTGGCTGCCCCTGGGAGCTGCCGGTGCCCTGCTCCTGGTAGCGGGCAGTGCCTACGGCCTGAGCGCCTACTACGGGGGCCAGGGTGCGGCCGTCAAGGGCCAATACGGGCGGATGATGGCCTACGTGGCGGCCAACGCGCAACCGGGTGACGCGTTGTTGCTGGCCAATCCGCTGCAGCGCCCCATCTTTGAATACTATCGGCCGCCCGGCCTGGAGGCCTATTACTTTCCGCGCTACGACTACCCGCTGGAGGACGAGCGCACCGGGCGCGACCTGGCCGGCATCGCCGGGCAGCACCCGCGGCTGTGGCTCGTACGCTTTGGCAACCCGGCCGAGTACGATCCCGAAGGCATCCTGACCCGCTGGCTGGCGAGCCACGGCAGCAAGGCCTACTCCGGCGGCTGGACCGACGCCGACCTGTCGTTGTACATCATGACGCCCGCGGCCGCGGGGGACTCGGTCCCCAACCCCATGAACCTCGACCTGGGGGGGCAGGTGCGCCTGCTGGGCTATGCCCTGAATGCCGATGAGGTGGCGCCGGGCGAAACGCTGCTGCTGACCCTCTACTGGCAGGCCCTGGCCCCCATGGAGGAGCGCTACACGGTCTTTACCCACCTCCTGGACGGCAGCGGCCAGTTCCGGGCCCAGGTGGACAGCGAGCCCCAGGGCGGCGGCTGGCCCACCGACCGATGGGTGCCCGGCGAGCTGGTCCGCGACAACTATGCACTGACCGTCGACGCCGCTGCCGTTCCGGGACCCCATGCCCTGGAGGTGGGCATGTACCTCCTGGCCACCATGGACCGCCTGCCCGTGCGGGACCCGGAGAGCGGCGCGGACCTGGGGGATCGGATCGTCGTGGCTACGGTGCAGGTGGTGCGGCCATGAGGGCCCCAGGCGATGCCGGGCCGGCGGCCGAGTCCCGCCCCGCGCGCACGGCCGGGCGCTGGGAGGCGGCGGCGCTGTTGCTCATCACCCTGCTGGCGGCTGCCCTGCGCCTCTACCGGCTGCCAGAGGTACCCCCGGGCCTGCACTACGACGAGGCCTTTAACGGCGTGTCCGCCCGCTCGCTGCTGGAGGACGGCACGCCCCGCATCTTTTTCGCCGACGACATGGGCGAGGAGCCCCTGGCCATCTCTCTGGTGGCCGTGGCCCTGGCGCTGCTGGGCGAAGAGGCGTGGATCATCCGCCTGGTGTCGGCCGTGGCCGGCGTCCTGACCGTGCCCCTCGCCTGGTGGCTGGCTCGCGGGATCTTTTGCCGGGCGCTGCCGGCCCTGGCAACTGCCCTGGTATTGGCCATCCTCTACTGGCACGTGACCTTCAGCCGCATCGGCATGGAGCCCATCTTTGTGCCGCTGACCGCGACACTGGCTTTTGCCGCGCTGCTCCACGGCCTCCGGGACGCCGGCGCCAGGCGGGGCCGCCGCCAACTCCCGGCGCTGCTCCTTGCCGGGCTTGCCCTGGGCGGCAGCCTGTATACCTACAAGGCCGGCTACTTTGTGCCCGTATTGGCGGCCGCCTTTGTGGCCTATGCGGCGCTCCTGGAACGGGGGTTTCTGCGGCGCAACGGGCAGGGACTGCTGCTGGCCGCCGCCGTCGCCCTGCTGGTCGCCGCGCCCCTCCTCGCCTATTTTGCGGCGCACCCCGACCATTTCCTGCAGCGTCCGGCCAGCGTGGCGCTAAGCACCCGCGCCAACGCCCCACAGGATGCCCTGCCTGCCATGGTGTCCAACCTGCCGGAGGTCCTGGGGATGTTTTTCGTGCGCGGCGACGCCAACCCGCGCAGCAACCTGCCCGGCCGGCCGATCCTCGATCCGTTCCTGGCCCTCCTCTTTGTCGCCGGCCTGGCGCGGGCCGTGGCCCACTTTCGCCAACCCCGGGAGATGCTGCCCGTGCTTTGGCTGGCGGTCATGGTCGTGCCGACGCTGATCACCACGGATGCGCCGCACTTTGGGCGCGCCATCGGCGCCCCGCCGGCCGTGGCGGCCCTGTGCGCCGGCGGGCTCGCCGCGCTGCGAACCTGGGTGGCGGCCCTGGGGCGGCGCCTGTCCGGCGTCGGGCCCGGCATTCTCCGGGGAGCGACCGCCGCCCTTCTGGGCCTGGGCCTGGCCTTTTCGGGGTTCTTGACCGCCCGCGACTATTTCCAGGCCTGGGCGCAAAGCGGCGACCTGTTCTTTGCCTACGACGAGGGCCTGGCCGGCATTGCCCACTACGTGGACGGCCTGCCCACCGACGAGGCGGTCTATCTGACGCCAACGCCGGCCGACCATTACACGCTCCAGTTTCTTCTGCAACGCCAGTTGGCGAGCTTTGACGGGCGGGCGGGGCACGTCTTCCCGCCGCCCCATCGCGCCGCGACACAGGTCATCATCCTGGCCGAAGATGAGGCCAGCCTGCCCGCCCTGCAATCGGCGCGACCCGACGGCAGCGTCACCTGGACCCTGGACGACCGCTACGGCCGTCCCTACGCCGTCGCCTACCACCTGCCCCCTCGCCCGGACCCGGCGCCCGCGCCGCCCCACGCGGTGCAGGCCGCCCTGGGAGCGGGGGCCGGGCTCCTGGGCTATGCCCTGGACGCCGAGGTGGCAGCGCCCGGCGACGTCGTGCACGTCATCCTCTACTGGCAGGCTCTGGAGCCCATGGAGGCCGACTATACCGTCTTTGCCCACCTGTTGGGCGAAAACAACCCGGAAGGGGGCGGCCCGGTGTGGGCCGGCCACGATAGTCAGCCGGACACCGGACACTATCCGACGTCCGCCTGGCAGCCCGGCGAGGTCATTCTCGACGTTCACCCGCTGGCCATCCCTGCCGGCGCCCCGCCGGGACAATATACCCTGGAAGCAGGGCTCTACTTGCTGGCTACCATGGAGCGGCTGCCGGCCTGGCAGGCAACGGGCGAGCGCCTGCCGGGAGACGCCGTCGTCCTGGGGACACTGCAAGTTACCATAGAAGAGGAGGAACCATGAGACGCGTGCCTGCTGCCCCACCCTGGTGGCAGGCGCTCCTCGGATATTGCTGATGGAGCTGAGTGCATACGAAAGCATGTACGCGACCGAGGATGGTCACTGGTGGTACAGGGGCATGGAACGAATCACGATTTCGCTGTTGAACCAACTCTACCCCAGTCCACGGAATCTACGGATCCTGGATGCCGGTTGTGGCACAGGCGGAGCCACCAGGTTCTTGCTGCCTTTCGGCACCGTCACCGGCTGCGACATTTCGCCCGTGGGGCTGGCTTTCTGCCGGCGGCGGGCGCTGCCGCACCTGGGCCAGGCATCGATCACTTCGCTGCCCTTTCCCGACGCTTCCTTTGACCTGGTCACATCGTTTGACGTTCTGTACCATCGAGCAGTGACGGACCACCACGCCGCGTTGTTCGAGTTCTGGCGGGTCCTCCGGCCGGGGGGTCGCCTTCTCCTGCGGCTGCCCGCCTACGATTGGCTGCGCCGCCACCACGACGTGGTGGTCCACACCGGCCGGCGCTTCACGTCGCGCGGGCTGAGGCAGGACCTCACCGGGGCCGGGTTTGCCGTCGAAAGGCTGACCTATGCCAATACATTTTCCCTGCCGCCTGCCATTGTGCAGTCGGTCGTGGAAAAGCGCCTGCCGCCCCGGAAACGGCCAACCCTGAACAACGGTTCGGGGTGGCAGAACGGGCTTTTTTCCCGGTTGCTCTTTCTCGAAGCCCGGTGGCTGCGCACCCACAGTCTGCCCTTTGGCCTGACCGTGGCGGGCGTGGCCCGAAAACCGGGCAAGGATCTGTAATCGTCCAGGGGGCAGTTATGAGCCATTGGCGGACTCTACGTCACGACCTGGGGGCAGCGGCGTTGCTGCTCCTGGCAACCCTCGGCTATTTCTGGCGCGTGCTCGCCGGCCAGGCGTGGAAGCCTGCCGGCGGCGGCGACCTCGTCTCGTTCCTCTTTCCCACCTATCGCTACGCCGCCGCCCGCCTGTGGGCCGGCGACCTGCCCCTCTGGAACCCGCACCTCTATGGCGGCGCGCCCTTTCTCGCCGACACACAGAGCGGGCTCTTTTACCCGCCCAACCTCCTCCTCAGCCTCCTGGCGCCCACCTTTCCCTACGAGGCGCTGCAGTGGATGGCCGCCCTGCACGTCTTCTGGGCCGGGCTGGCCATGTACCTCTGCCTGCGATACCTGGACCCGGCACGCCCGCTGCGCCCGGTGGCGGCGCTGACGGGCGCCGTGGCCTACATGTTCTCCGACCTGTTCGTCGTGCATGTGGGCAACCTGAACCTCATCGCCGTGGCCGCCTGGCTTCCCCTGGTGGTGCTCTTGTTCTGGCGCGCGCTGCGAGGGCGCAGCCTGGCGCTGGCCGCCGCGGCGGGCCTGGTGTTGGGCGTCGCCACGCTGGAGGGCCACCTGCAGATCACGCTGGCCATCGGCATCGGGCTGGCGGTTATGGCCGTTATCGAGCTGCTGCCCGGAGGGACGCGCCGCCCAGGGGGCTGGCAGGCCACCTGGCCGCTGCTGGCGTTGGCCCTGACGGCGGCCGTGGCCGTGGGCCTGGCGGCGCTGGTCCTGCTTCCGGCCGTGGAATACGCGGGCCTCAGCCCGCGGGCCGGCCTCTCCTATCGCGAAGCAGCGCGCTACTCGCTGGTCCCGGCCATGCTGGGCGAGATGCTGGTCCCCGGGCTGTTCAGCAGCCGCGAGCCGTCCCTGTACTGGGGCGTCTGGGACCGGGTGGCGGCCGGCTACGTGGGCGTGTTCACCCTGCTGTTGGCGGGCCTGGCCGTGCTGCTCCGGCCGGCCCGGGCCGCCGGGCACGGTTCGCGGGTGCGCCTCTTCCTGGTCCTGGGCGTCGTCGGGCTGTTGCTGGCCCTGGGCGGCCAGTCCATCGTCCACGGCTGGGCCTACAGCCTGCTGCCCGGCTTTGGGCAGCTCCGCGCCCCGGCGCGCTTTGTGCTGCTCCTCGATTTTGCCCTGGCGGCGCTGGCCGCCATCGGCCTGGAGCGCCTGCTATCGCCCCTGGAGCGCCCCGCACGCAGGTTGCTGGACGGCGCCTGGAGGGGGCTCCTGTGGCTGGGCGGCGGGGCGGCCCTGGTGGGCGGCGCCTGGGCCTACCTGGTCGTGTACCAGGCCCAGGACCGCGATCCGACGCTCTTCTGGCGCGTGTCGGCGGCGGCCAACAGCGTAATCCTGGCCCTGCTGCTCCTGGGCGCCTCGTTGGCCTGGCTGGCCGCGCGGCGAAGCGGCCGCATGGGCCGCGGCACGCTGGGCTGGCTGGCCGCCGGACTGGTCTTTTTCGACCTGGCGTCGGTGGGGGCCTACGCCGACATCGGCCACGAGCCGCCCATGGAGGGCTACCAGCACCCGGCCATCGTGCAGTTCTTGCAGGGCGAGCCCGGCCTGTTTCGCATCGACTCGCGGACCGACGTCGCCGCTTCCTGGCAGCCCGACACGGCGCTCCTGGCAGGTCTGTACGACGTGGGCGGCGTCGACAATCCCCTGGTGGTGGCCGACGTGGAGCGCTACTGGCAAGGAACCGGCGGGCGCTCCACGCCGCTCTATGATTTTCTGGGGGTTCGCTATCTCCTGGGCAGCAAAGAGATCACGCTGGACTGGAACAAGTTCGAGCTCGCCTTTGAGGGCGATCCCGAGGTCAACGTCTATCGCAACACGACGGCGCTGCCCCGCGCCTTCCTGGTGCAGCGGGCGACCGTCGCCGGCAGCCAGGAAGAAGCGTGGGCCATGATCCACCAGGCCGGCTTTGACCCGGCCACGAGCGTGGTGTTGGAGGCAGGCCGGCCGCTGGATGGGGACGCGGCCGGCGGCGAGCTCCGGGTGGAGCGTTACGAGCCGGACCGCATCGAGCTGGCCGTGGACAGCCCGGCCGAGGGCTACCTGGTGCTCAGCGATCCCTTCTATCCGGGGTGGCTCGCCGAGCTGGACGGCAGCCCGGCCGAGATCCTGCGGGCCAACTATGCCTTCCGCGCGGTGGCGGTGCCCGCCGGCTCCCACACGGTGACCATGACCTTCCGGCCGGCCAGTTGGATCGCCGGCCTGGCCATCAGCCTGGTCACCCTGGCGGCACTGGCCGCAGCAGGATTCGTCTGGTTGCGGCGCAGGCGGGCGTAGGCACGCTGCCCTACGGCTCGCCCTCCCCACGGGAGCCGGCCAGGATCTCGTCGAGGCTGGCCGAAAGCTCGTCCAGCCGGGCCAGCATCGCCTGGACCTCGTCCCGGCCGGGCAGGCCCCGGGACTCCAGAAAAGCGCGCACCCGGTCCTCTTCCAGACGAGGGCCGGTGGGTAGCGGCACGTCCGCCAGTTTCGCCGCCAGGCGAGCCCCCTCCTCCGCCGTCAGCTCGCCGCGCTGCACCAGGGCCGCCAGCCGCCGCTCGATCTCCTCGTCCACCTGCCGCGCCAGGCCCAGGGGTGCGTCCAGGGCCCGGCGAAGCGTTGAAAGGGTCTGTCCACCCGCACGGACCAGGCCGGCCAGCAGGGACTGGGGCAGGTAGCCGCGGCGCTTTTCCTCGCCCAGCAGGATCTGGGCGAGGGTCACGGCGGTGAGGTCCTCGTCGGTGGCATGGTCCACGACGGCCACGTCGTGGCCGTCTCGAATGAGGGCGGCGACCTCCTCCAGCGTGACGTAGCGCCGGGCCTTGGTGTCGTACAGCTTGCGGTTCGGGTAGCGCTTGATCAGGGGCATGGCCCTGGCCTGCGACCGTTAGGTCCCGCTACGCGCCCGGCCCGGTCCTCTTCAGCTCGTCGACCTTGCGGCTGAGCTCGCTGATCTTGGCGCTCAGGCTGTCGATGTCGCTCTTGCTCGGCACGTTCATGCGCGACAGCATGGATTCCATGCGGCGCTCCAGCTCCTCTTCGGCGCGCTGGGTCTGGTCGCGGCGGCGCTCCATCATGTCCCGGACCAGGCGCTTGCCATCCTGCTCCGCGATCTGGCCGCGCTCCACCAGGCGTTCGACAAAAGTTTCCATTTCTTCCTGCGCCAGGGCCACCGCGCCGATGCTGGCCAGCATCATGCGCCGGGTGGCCTCGAGAAGCGAGCTGCGGCGCTCGTCAGCCGGCTCGACGGCCGGGTCCTGCACGCTCACCTTGACCTTTGCCATGGTACACCTCCAGGTTTTGCCGGCCAGGGGCCGGCTTATGACGCATTGCATCATAAATCATTATAGCACCCCACCGCTGCCCTGTCAAGGGGAAAACGGTTCGAGCTTGCGCTGGTGAAAGTGGAGGGGGCGGCCTCCTGCAGGGTGGCCACCCCCTCCTTGAACGCTCACGCGTTCGGTCCTTCTTTTAACCGGCCGAACGCCAGGGTGCACAGCGCCGGACTGCATCCATTACCCTACCTCCAGGTCAGGTTGGAGAAGCAAGAAGACCCGCCTTCGCTGGGAAGGCGGGTCTCTGAAAGGCGAAAAACTGGCTCTTAGCGCGTCGTCCGCTGGAACGTCAGGTAGAAGCAGGTATGGATGGTAAAGGCGGGCTGCTGAATGCTGCCCAGTCCCATGCCGACCACCGAATCACTCGGCAGCCCGGCGACGCTCACGGCGTAGGAGCCCAGGGTATTGTACATCGGAAAGTTCATGGCCGGTTCGTGCAATGGCTTGTCCTCCGTGGGGAGGGACACGCTGCCGCTTCCCCAGCGGATCTCCACGGGCTGGCCCACCACGCGGTTGCCGTTCTCGTCCAGGACGTTGACAAAGATAGAGTGGCGCCCGCCAGACTGGCCTTCATCCTCCCAGCGGGCGGCGACCAGCCGCCAGTAGCTCTGGCCCGGCTGTACACCCGCGGGCTGAACCTGGACGTTGAGAGCCCCGAGGCGGGGGTCGAGATCCCGGGCAGGCTGGGGCCTGTCGGCCGCGACCGCCGGCGTAGGCGTGTTCGCTGCCCGGGGCGCAGCGGCGACGGCAGCGCTGCGGGTCGGAGCGGCGGTGGGCGGTAGCGGGGTATCGGTGGGCACCGGCGTCTCCGTGGGCGGCGGCGGCGTATTGGTGACGACGACGATCCATGGCGTGGCTGTCGCTGCCGCCTCCTGCTGCTGCGCGGGTGGCTCGTCTGCGTTCTCAAGGACAATTCCGGCCGCGCGCATCTCGGCAGCCGCGGCCGGCGGCTCTTCAGCCGTTACAGCCTCGGACAGGGCCGCCGCCTCCATGGGCGCCTCTAACAAGACCGGCTCGGCCTCGGGGGAGACGACCTCGACCACCGGCGTCGCCGTTTGCACAAAGGCAATGGCGCCTTGCAGATTGGTTACGTTATCGGCCGCAAGCGTGGATAGCACCAGGGCAGGGGCGGCAATGCACGCCAGCCAGGCCAGGAGCATGGTCACGACCAGCAGCCGGACCTTGGCCGCCGGGCTTAGCTCTCCGAACCAGGTGACAATGCCGTTAAAGGCCTCGCTGACCTCGGCGGCGATCCCCTTGCCCTCTGCCCTGGCCTTGCGCTCCGGCCGGGGCCTCGCAGCGGGCCTGGGCCTGGCTGCCGGCCGCGTCGCCGGGACGGCGATCGTCTCGGCTGCCTGCGGTGCAGCAGGCGCGGGCCGCTGCAAGAAGCGGGCATCGGTAGCGCGCAGGCGCTCGCTGAGCAAGCGGCTGAGGGCCAGGGCCAGGTGGGGATAGGCCGTCACCAGGTCGTCAAAGTCCGACCGGCCCAGGACCCAGACGTTCACCTCGCTCAGGGCAGTGACCGTCGCGGAGCGGGGGTTGCCGGTGAGGAGTGCCATTTCGCCAAAAAGGTCGCCGGCACCCAGCTCGTCCAGGACGATGGCTTCCGCCCCGTGGTTGCGGACCACCTGCACCCGGCCCGATTCCAGGAAATACATCTCCTCGCCGGGCTCGCCCTCGCGCACGATGGCCTCTCCCTGGCGGTAGCGGGCGGCCTTGAGGCGGCCGCTCACGTCCTCCAGTTGGCTGGCCGACAGGCCGGCCAGGAGCTTGAGCCCGCGCAGATGGCTCTCGGTAAAGCGCCGATCCATGGTCGACAGCCGCTCGCTCAGGGCCTTGCTGAGGGCCAGGCTGATGGCGGGATAGCGGTTGACCAGGTCGTCAAAGTCGGAACGATAGAGGACCCAGAGGTTGCTGTGGGCCGCAGTTCGGGCGCTGCTGGAGCGCGGCTTGCCCGTGAGCAGGGCCATCTCACCAAAGAACTCGTCGGGCCCCAGGCGGGCCAGCACGGTCTGGGCCAGGCCGGTGCCGGTGACGATTTCGACCTTGCCGCTGTCCACCAGGTAGAGGGCGTCGCCCGCAGCACCCTGGCTAAAGACGTACTGGCCGGCGGGCACGTGCTGGAGGAGCAGGCGGCTGGAAACGGCCCACAGGGCTTCTTCCGGCAAGCCGGCAAAAAGCGGCATGGCAGTCAGCCTTCCCACAGCCAGGTCCTGATCTTCGGACCGCAAGGGCTCGCGCAAGCTGCGGCTGAGGGCAAGGCGGATCTCGGGTCGCTCATCGCCGAGGGCCTCGAACTCGTCAGCGGGCAGGCACCAGAGCACGACGTCGGTGGCTGCTTGTGCCGAGCGAGCGTGGGGTTTGCCGGTCAGAACGGCCATCTCGCCAAAGGATTCGCCGGGGCCAAGCTCCGAAAAGTCGCCTCCCTCCTCGCTGCTGAGCAGGTGTATCTGCCCGGACTCGAGGACGTAGAGCCCTTGCGGCTCCTGGCCACCTTCTACGACAAACTCGCCTTCCTTCTTTTCCTGAGGGACCAGCCGCGCCGCAAGGGCCAGCAGGCTGTCATCCTCGAGTCCGGATAGGAAGGGGAGCGGTTTCAAGCGGTTTTCCAGCAGGTAACGGTCAAAGAGGGCAAGCCGTGAGCCCAGCGCCAGCGAAAGCGCGAGTCCGGTGGCCGGGCTTTCTGTGATTAGCTCGACCAGATCCTCGCGGCTCAGGGCCCACAACTCGGCGTCGCTTGCCATGACGGCGGTGAGAGAACGAGGACTGTCGAGAAAGAGATCGGATTCGCCTACCAGGCTTCCCGGGCCCTGATTTGCCAGGGCCAGGCCCCCATTGGCCAAAAGCCGCACCCAGCCCGACTTGATCAGGTAGAGTGCGCTGCTGGTATCGCCTTTGCGGAATAGAGTTTCACCGCTGCGGCGATGCTCCAGGTGCATCCGCTCGGAAACGCGCTCCTGTTCCTGCTCTGATAGGGCAGAGAAGAACGGTGCATTTCCTACGTAACGCAGTTTCAAGTGTTTGTCACCTCCTCGCGAGCACCCGCCATTATACCAGAGGCTGACCAAGTGTCAAATCTGCCGTGCGACGAATGCTCACCGAATTTTACCGTCTACAACCGTCTACTACATGCCGAAAACGTCAAGGCGCCCTCAAGGCGCCTGCTGAAACACCAGCCGCCAGTCCACGGCGCCCGCCCCTTCTCCGCACAGGCCGGGCGTTAAGGCCGAGGCCAGTCCCCGGGCAACCTCGCTGGGATAAGCAGCCAACGAAACGTCGTAACCGGTGCCCGGCGCCATCTGAAAGTCTGCATAGCCGGGCCCCTGCTCAGGGCGCAGGCCCGTCCAGAACCGATCCTGGCCGCTCGTCCACGACACCAACACCTGGACACCGGGCATCTCCTGGCCACTGGCGTCGCGCACCCGGACGGCGATGCGGCCCGGTTGCCCTGCGGCAGCACACAGCTCGACCTGTTCGGCCAGGAGGAAGGTGGGCGCCGGCGTGGCAGTGGGCAGGGGGGTAGGGGTGGACCCGGGGCCGGCACCGTCGGGGCCGGATGTGGGCACCAGGCTGGGTGCGGGCGAGGGGCCGGCGAAAACGGCCAGCACGCCCCCGCTGGCGCCCAGGGCCTCGGCCAGGCGCGCCAGGTTGCGCACGTCTTCCGGCCGGCCGCCAGCGTCGAGATACTGCTCAAGCAGGCCGGCGAGGACGGTCCCGTCGGGCTCCAGGCCCAGGTTCGCCAGGCGTGCCCCGGCGCGGTCCAGGTCGCCCTCGAAGGCATACAGGTCGCCCACGAGGGCCAGGTAGAGCAGCTTCTGGCTCACGCGCAGGGCGCCGGGCGTCGTGTCATAGATCTCGACCGGGTCCAGGACCCAGGTGTAGAACAGCCCTCCTGCCACTCCGGCCGCGACGGCCAGGAGCAGGAGGGCTGGAAGCCAACGCCTCATCAGAAATTACGTTTGAAGACGACGCGCCAGGAAAAGTGCTCAGCCCCGGTCGGGAAGCACTGAGGAATGATCTCGCGACACCTGTCCACACTCGAGCCTGCCTCACAACAGGCGTTACAGTACCCCGAAGCGTGGAGGTCTTCGACGGGCGGCAGGAAATAGACCGGCATGTCGCGCGTAAAGTCGGTAACACAGCCGCCGCCCTGGCCCTCGGCGATGCACAGGCTGCCGCCTCCGCCGATGCCATACTCGAACTTGGCCTCACCCGGCCCAAAGTCCGGCGAGCCCACGTTGCCGGTCACCTGGTACTGTCCCGAATACTTGTCATAGATCCAAACGCCGCCAATTTGAGCGCCGTTGGCATCCACGACGGTGACGCGGATCTGTAGGTTGCCCACTCCGCAGTTCTGGCCATCCTCGCCGGGACCCACGAGGCGCGCCGACCAGGACCATTTGGGCGCCGGCGGCTTGGGAGGGGCCGGCGTATTGGTGGGCTTGGGCGGAGGCTGCGTGTTGGCCGGCTTGGGCGTGTTGGTGGGCGGCGCGGTCGTCGCCGTATCCGTTGGCTCCGGCACCGGTGTCTCGGTCTCCGTCGGCTCGGGGGCCGGCGTGTCGGTGGGCACCGGGGTCTCGGTGGCCGTCGGCTCGAGCGTAGCCGTTGGCGTGTCGGTGGGCGGCGAGGTCGGGGTCGGCGCCGGGGTGTCGGTCGGGCGCGGCGTCGGGCTGGGAAGGAAGGCCACGAGTTGGGGGTTGGACACGCCCATGTCCTGGGCCAGCACCGCCAGGGCCTGGATGTCCGCCTCGGCCCTCCCATTGCCGGCGCAGCGGTCGATAAGGTCAGACAGCCACTGGTTGGTGTTGGGCACTTCCAGCTCGGCCAGGCGATTCTGGGCTTTGGCCAGATCGCCGTCCTTGCCATAGGCCGCGGCTACGAGGACTCCGTACTCGTCCTTGTGCTCGGGTGCCAGGTCGCAGATCTTGGTGTCGACGTAGGTCACGGGCAGGACCACCCAGCCCAACAGCAAGCCCAGGCCCACGCCAGCCGCGAGCCCGGCGATGACCAGGATGGCCATGATGAGCCCCGTGCGGTTTCTCGGCGATTGCTGCATCTCTCCCATCTGCTCCTTTACAGAAACTCAGCCGCGTTTCAATGCGGCTGGACGTTGTATGGGGAGTTGTCGCACAGGCGCCCTCTCCCCAGGGCGCAGTGTAGAGCTGAACAGAAGGATGCCGGAGGTGGGATTCGAACCCACACGCCCAAAGGGCAACGCATTTTGAGTGCGCCGCGTCTGCCTGCTCCGCCACTCCGGCTTCATGCGCGTCGGTACGCCCACAGGGTTTTGCCGACCAGCGCAGTATACACCAGAAGGGTTGGGCTGTCAAATTCGCCGCCAGAAAAAAGGTGCATGGCGTCCGCCCTCGCCCGGCCCCAGGGGGCAGCCGGCCCCTCGAGTTATGGTTTTTTTGCCGGGCCCCGCCTTTTACGGTATAATCAGCCCCACGCCCGCCCGAGCACGGCGGGGAGGAGGGAGAACGACGACAATGGCGTGGAACGGGTTCCGCGACGCGGCAGAGGGCGGCTGCCGGCCCTAGAATTGTTGCATGATGGACGAGCTGGCACTGATCGCCTCGGCCCAGAAGGGCGATCTGCGCGCCTTTAACCAATTGGTCTTGCTCTACCAGAGCATGGCCTATAACGTAGCCTATCGCATCCTGACCGATCCCGACGCGGCTGCCGACGCGACCCAGGACGCGTTTTTCTCGGCCTACAAGGCCATGAAAAAGTTCCGCGGCGGCTCGTTCAAGGCGTGGCTGCTGCGCATTGTCACCAACGCCTGCTACGACCAACTGCGCGTCAAGAAGCGGCGCCCCACCAGCTCCCTGGACGATCTGCCCGTGGAGTCCGAACACAGCCAATTCTTGCGCGACGAGTCCGAGTCTCCCGACGAACTTCTGGAGCGCCAGGAACTCGGCCACTTTCTCCAGCACGGCATCTCGGCCCTGCCCATCGAGCAGCGGGCCGTACTGGTCCTCTCCGACGTGCAAGGGTTGAGTTATCAGGAGGTGGCCGAGATCATGGATCTCTCCCTGGGCACGGTCAAATCCCGCCTGAGCCGTGGCCGGGCGCGCCTGCGCGATTTCCTGCTGGAGCGCGGGGAACTTTTGCCTGCCAGGTACCGTCTAAAGGATGACGAAGAGACGGAACATACTGAACCAGCGGGGGGCCGCGAGTGATGAGCGGAAGAGAACCGGGAAGCAAAGATACCGGTCACGAATACGTAAAAGAGAGGCTGTCGGCGTACCTCGACGGGCAGCTCCTGGGCCAGGAGCTGCGGACCGTCGAGGAGCACCTGGCTGCCTGCTCCTCGTGCCGCTGGGATCTGGATACACTGCGCCAGACCGTCCTTCTCACGCGCAATATGCCCACCATGCCT
Source organism: Anaerolineaceae bacterium (assembly GCA_012514775.1). The sequence goes on along the minus strand of JAAYZQ010000312.1, from coordinate 2,350 downwards.
GTGCCCCGCTCGTTCACCCTGCCCGTCCCGGCCACGGCTCCTGCCCGCGCGGCCAGGCCCCGCTGGCGGCTGGTGCCCGCCTTCCAGCTCGCCACGGCCATGGTCGCCCTGCTGCTCTTTTTCGCCGTCGCCGGTGACCTGGCACTGACCGGCCTGCAGCCGGCCTCCATGCCCGCCCCCAGCCTGATGCAGGAGGAAGCGGCGGACACACTGGTTGAGACGGTCCAGGTTGAGGTGCAAGTGACGAACGTCGCCGAGGCCGGGGAGGGCCAGGCGGAGGAGTTGGCCCTCCAGTCTGCTCCCGCCGAGCCGGCGCCGGAGCGTGCTGCGGAAAAGGCGGCCGAGGACCCGACCTTGTCTCCGCCCGTGGCCCGCGGTTTGCCCACCGAAGCGCCCATGGCGGCTGCCGCCGCGCCGGAGGTGACCGAAAGCCCGAACCTGGCGGCGACGCAGACGGCAGCACCGGCGGGCATGGGTGGGGCGGCGCCCGACCTCGAGGGTACGCCGCTTCCTCCCGGCGTAGGCGAGGGTGAGGGCGAGCAACCGTACGTTGGAGCCTACTCGGTCCCGGAGACGGTGAGCGACACGCTGCCGCACACCCCGGAGCCCGGCGAGGTCCCGGTCACACCGGAGCCTACCCAGCCGGCTGCCGAAGCCGAGGCCGAGGTTACGATGGAGATGGAGGCGATGGCGCTGGCGGAGCCGAGCGCGACGCCCGCGCCCCGGCCGACGAGGCCGCCGGAGCCCCTGGCCACGCCGGCCCCACCCGTGGCGCCGGGTGGAGAGGAAGCCCTCACAGGCCCCACCGCCCAGGTCCAGGTGGAAGAGCCGGTGGCGGCCGAGCCCCTGGCCGCCGCGCCCGCAGCCGGCGACGTCGACGAGCGGACCGGGGAGGAAGCACGCGAGAGCATGGCCCTGCAGGCCCATGCTACCAACTGGCTGCGCCTCATCGAGTATGGCCTGGCAGCCGTCCTCGTCCTCCTGGTGGGCATCACCGCGGCGCTCATGGTGTGGCGGCGGCGGGCCGAGTAGGGACTTCTGAGAGAAATTGCGAGGGCCGGCCCTCTTTTGTCAGCCTGTGCTCGGCTGGCCCGAATGCACGGCCATCACCCGAAACCGTGAAGAGGCAATAGAGCGCACCCGCCGCTGTCTCGTCGATCTGCTCGCCGAGGCCGAGATCGTGCAATTGGACATCGACCTGCAGACGGCGCCGTCTGCCTGGGCCCGGTTCGCTGGCATATGGGCGGACGACGAAACGTTTGACGACTTCCTTGCCCTGATGCAGGCCAACCGCCGTCAGGTGGACGCCGACGAGAGCCAGCCTCAACCCACCTTTTCATCCTGGACACCGATCACGTCACGCTGTTCCAGCGAGGGCATGCCCAGGTTATTGGACACCTGGAAAGCGTACCTCCACACCAGGTTGCGACCTGTGTCATCACCTACGAGGAGCAATTGCGCGGTCGCCTGGCGGTTGTTAGGCAGGCACAGACGCCTGATCGCCTGGCCGCCGCGTATCTACGTTTTGCGCGAAATGCACGCCTTCTTTTGTGCGATCCGCTTGATAGACTTTGACCTGGCAGCGGCGAGGATCTACGGGACGTTACGGAGCGAACACCCTCGTTTGGGCAAGATGGATCTGCGCATTACCGCGACGGTGCCGGAGCACGGCGGGCTACTCAATGCCCGCAACCAACGTGACTTCGGCCAGGTTCCAGGCCTGTCGCTCCAGGTCTGTTCCGCGTCTTGAGCCGGAGGCGGCCGGGACCTACAAGCGAGCTTTTTGAGAGACGTGGCGAGGGCCGGCCCTTTTTTCGCGGTTGAGTGGAGGATGCAGGTCCCTTACGGCAGTCGAGTACACCAGTTGTTAGCCAAGGGAGCCGCTGTGCGGTCAGCGGGCCCCGTTGCAGCCCCTGGTCAAGCGCTTCCGTGCTGGCAGTCTGGCTGCAGTTCTTGCAAGGCTTCTCATTTCGAGAGTTCTGGGTGCCTGACCCGGCTATAGCGCAGGATTGTGGGGCAAGGCACAACCCTCCAGATTGTGCCACACGTCTGCCTACGATTTGCGCTGTACTCGCCTGGACCCGAAGTAGTGGACAGAAATACCCGCAATATGATATAATACGTAGGCTCACAGCACCTCGTGCCGCTGTTTACGACAAGGTAGGTGGGTGTTGAGGGTAACCTGTGAGGTACACGCGGTGACCCGCTGCAAGTTTGCGTGGCTTTGTCGCCTCCCAGCAGCGGGGGCCGCGTGCTCGAATACGAAACCAGGCCATGAGTTCGTCATCGACTCCAATGAAGGAAACAAAAGGCGCTCACGAAAGCAGGGGGCGAATGAGTGCATATAGCC
>JAAYZQ010000311.1 GCA_012514775.1 Anaerolineaceae bacterium | reverse complement strand
GATCACCTGTTCACGTATGGCGTCAAAATCCTGCGGCTCGGTTACGGGAATGCTGCCTCGCAGGTCGAGCAACGTACTCGTCAGAGGCTGCAGAATAACCTGGTCTCCCTGTTGGATAAAGGCAATCCGATCGCCCTCCTCCAGGTTGAGCGAACGGCGAACGGATCGAGGAACCGTCAGTTGTCCGCGTCGACCAACTTTGCCGATAATCATCGTACATTCCTCCATTTGTCCGTCAAAGGCCCTAATGTCGGATATTTGGGATTATACCTGCTATTTCCGAAAATGTCAATCAATTTGGGCATAGGTTGACCGCGTGCTCGCGATGCCACGGTCGCCCGGCAGAGAGTGTATCTCTTGCGAAGAGTATACACAACCGCTTCAGTGCTTTCCTTGACAACACGGCGTTTACCTGCTATAATTGTGCAAACGCTTGCGCAGACCGTAGCTTCTCTGCGCTCAAACGTGGCAGTCAGGCGGTCCTTGAAGTAGCGGGGAAAGGTAAGTGCCAAGGTCGGTTTCTCTCAAGGACGTTGCCCGAGCGGCGGGTGTGTCCGCTTCCACGGTGTCTCGTGCGCTGTACTATCATCCGCGCATCAGCAAAGAGACCGCGGCTCGTGTCCGCCGCCTCGCCGAAGAGATGGGCTACACCCCGAGCCTGCCGGCCAGGAGCCTCGTAACGCAAGATACCGCGACCATCGGCGTGGTGCTTACCTCTGTTTCCGATCCCTTTGTGGGCCAATTGGTCCTCGGCATCGAAGATGTTGCCCGTCGCCAGGGTTACTCGGTCTTTATGGGCAGCTCTTATCGCAATGCCGACCTGGAGAAAGACATTGTCCGCTCGTTCTACGAGCGCCGTGCCTCGGGCATTATCGTGACCGGTTCCCAGATCGATCTGGGCTACGTGCAGTTGCGCAAGCGGTTTCTCCTGCCCGTCGTCCTGATCAATTGCCCTGCCTATCCGCATTCCGTCTCGATCGACAACCTTTCCGGCGCGCGAGAAGCCATGGAACACCTGCTCGAACTGGGGCATCGACGCATCGCCTACGTGTCCAACCCGGTGAGTTACAACGCCAACCTCGAGCGATTGGCGGGCTACCGGGCTGTACTGGCCGAAGCGGGCCTGGCGCCCGACGACTCCCTGATCGTCGACGGCGATGGCGGAGTGTCCCGAGGAGCGGAGGCCATGCAGCGGCTTCTGGCGCTGCCCGAACCACCCACGGCGGTCTTTTGTTTTAACGACATGACGGCCGTGGGGGTGATGTATTCCCTTGCCCTGGCGGGCTTGCAGGTGCCCGCCGATGTCTCGGTGGTCGGCTTTGACGACCTGGAGCTGGCGGCCTATTTTTCTCCACCACTGACCACGGTTCGCCAGCCCCGGCGGCAAATGGGTGAGCGGGCCATGCAAACTCTGTTGGCCCTGATAGAAGAGCAGGGCATTCCGCAGGCCGAGGTCCTGCAAACTGAGCTGGTTGTGCGCCGCACAACCGGGCCTGCGCCGTAGGGCAATGGCGGCGGAAAGGAGGTGAACCGGTCCTGAGCGTATGAAGCAAGCACTTTCAGACTGTCCACCGTGACTTTGGAACCAATCTCGCCTTAACAAGGAGGAAAGAAAATGTCCCCAAAAGTATACGGCATTCTGGCACTGATGATCATCCTGGCCCTGGGCCTGGCAGCCTGCGGGGCAACCCCAGCGCCTGCCGCCCCGACTGCGCCCCATGATGCCACCGCCGCCCCCGCACAGCCCACTGCACCGGCCGTGGAAGCCGGTGAGGTGCTCATTCGCGCCTGGGCGCAGGCAAATGACGTAGAACACTGGCGGGCGGATAACACCGTCAAAGCCGGGGAGATGGTGAGCGACTATAACGTCACGGTCCAGGGCGTGAATGACAGCGCGAGCTGGGCCGACTACAAGAAGAAATTCACCCTGGCCGCCGACGCGGGCGAAGGGCCGGAGATTGTGTTGTCGGGGCACGAAGACGTCGCGACGTGGGCGAACGCCGGCTACATCGTGGACTTTGAGGCGTGCAGGGCCAAATATCCCGAGTTCGAAGACGTGATCGACAGCCTGTGGGATTCGGGCACCTGGAATGGCACCGTGTGGGCCGTGCCACAGGACACCGAGGCCCGCCCCATGTACTACAGCAAGACCAAACTGGCAGAGCTGGGCTGGTCTGAAGAAGAGATCGCTTCCTTGCCCGACCGGATCAAGAACGGCGAGTTCACCCTCGACGACCTGATCGCCACGGCCAAAGAAGCCATCGAAAAGGGAGTCGTCGAGCCTGGCTACGGCTACTGGCACCGCAACAGCAAGGGCGGCGACTTTATTCAGTACTATGCGGCCTACGGCGGCCGGATCTATGACGAAGCCTCGGACAAGCTCGTGATCTCCAAGGGCGCCCTCGTTAACTTTTACAAGTTCCAGCGTCGGGTGGTCGAGGAAGGGATCACGCCCGAGAACTTTATCGGCACCGAGTCAAGCATCTGGCACGACACCGTGTCGCACGACAGGGTAGTCTTCTGGAACGGCGGAGTGTGGAACTGGTCGAACTGGGCCAAGAACTTTGTGGCGGAAGAGGGCGGGAACGACTATCTGTTCAGCTTTGTCGGCTATGCCCTCCAGCCGTCCGGGATCAAGGGCCAGCCTGGCGTCACCCTGTCGCACCCTCTGGTCTACATGATCACCTCGCCCAAGACGTCGGGCACGGATCTCTATGACGAGGCGTGCGCGGTGCTGGCCAAGACGACCACGCCCGAGCTGAACACTGTCCACGCCGTCGAGAGCACGCACCTGGGCATTCTGAAGTCTCAGGCGGCGGATCCCACCTATGCCGAAGACAAGCTGCTGTCCGAGACCCTGTACATGCTGGACTATAACTTTTACCAGCCGAATCACACGATGTACACTCCCTGGTTCGACATCGTGTACGACGGCATGGTCAAGGCCGAGGCCGGCGAAGTGACGCCCGAGAAGGCCGCCGACGACGTAGTCAAGCTCCTGCAGAGCGAGATCGGCGATTTCCTGATCGTGGAAGACTAGGCAGTTGAGCCGAGGGGGAGGCACGGGCCGCCGTGCTTCCCCCTCTCACTCGAGCTAGGAGGAACGCCATGGCTGTGACGAGCGCACCAGCAGCGGCCCCCAAAGAAGGAGCGCTTCACAAGCTTCGAGGCTTCAGCACCGGTTTCTGGTTCATGTCGCCGGCCGCGCTTCTCGTCATCGTATTCTTTTTTATCCCGTCCGTCCTCATCTTTGGCCTGTCGCTGACCAACATGACCACGGCGACGGGCTTCCAGAACTGGGACTGGGTGGGTCTCGAGAATTACCGCAAGATATTCGCCCACCCCGATGCCGGCCCTTCGGCACTGAGGACGGTGTTCTACGTTGTCACGACGCTCACCCTGTTCAACGTCGGCATGGCCCTCGTCCTCGCCCTCCTGACCACGCACGTCCCGAAGCGGGTTGGATTTGTGTTCCGAGCCTTGTGGCTCCTCCCGCGCATCACGCCTTCGGTCATCTATATCATGATGTGGAAGTGGATGGCCTCTGCCGAACCCTATGGCATCCTGAACCGCTATCTGACCTTTTTGCCTGGTACCAACCTGCTGCCTGAGGCCCCCTGGGTCTTTGTCATTTTGACCAACGGCTTTATCGGCGCGTCCTTTGGGATGATCCTGTTCGCATCGGCCATCGAATCCATCCCAAAGGATTTCATGAATGCCGCCCTGGTCGACGGCTGCACGGCGTGGCAGCGCATCCGCTACGTGATCATGCCTGCCATTCGCTGGCCGCTCCTGTTTGTAACCACGTTTCAGACTCTGTCTTTGCTGACGTCCTTCGAGCAGATCTTGCTCCTGACCGATGGCCAGATGGGGACCGAGGTTTGGGCCCTGTGGGCCTATCATCGCGCCCTCAACAACTACTGGGGTAACCTTCAGTGGGGATTTGGTGCCGCTCTGTCCGTGATCCTGGTGATCATTGGCGCGGTCGCGGCTTTTGTCTACATGCGCTTCTTCCAGT
>JAAYZQ010000310.1 GCA_012514775.1 Anaerolineaceae bacterium | reverse complement strand
TCGTCGGTGGTCCTGGCCCTCTGCGTCCGGGCCTTTGGTGCCGGCAAGGTGCTCGGGGTCATGATGCCCGAGCAGGACTCTAGCCCGGACAGCATGACCCTCGCTCGTCTGCTGGCGGACCGGTTCGGCGTAGAAACGGTCCTGGAAGACCTGACCGATGCCTTGAAGGGCCTCGGCTGTTATGCGCGCCGCGATGAGGCCATCCGGCGCGTCTTTTCCCATTACGACAGCGGATACAAGGCCAGGATTGCCCTGCCCGGAAATGTGTTGGAGAGCGAAGCACTCAACGTCTTTCACCTGACCATCATCTCGCCCGAGGGGGAGCAAGAGTCCAGGCGCCTAAACCCGCGGGACCTGCTCCAGATCGTGGCCGCCTCCAACTTCAAGCAGCGCACCCGCATGGCCATGCTCTACTATCACGCCGAGCTGCGCAATTATGCCGTCATAGGAACGCCCAACAAGAACGAGCACGATCAAGGCTTCTTTGTCAAGTGGGGGGACGGAGGGTACGACATCGCTCCCATCCGGCATCTCTACAAGACCCAGGTCTACCAGCTCGCCGAATACCTGCAGGTGCCGGCTGTCATCCGGCAGGCCACGCCAACGACCGACACATACAGCGCGCCCACCTCACAGGAAGAGTTCTTTTTCCGGCTGCCCTTTGACGTCATGGACCTGTTGTGGTATGCCCAGGAGCACGATGTACCGGTGGAAGAGACGGCCGCGGTGATGGACCTCACCGAAGAGCAGGTCGGTCGGGCCTTTGCCGATCTGACCGGAAAGAAACGAACGACCGAGTATCTGCGCACGCTGCCCATCGATTACCGTTAATCTCCTTTCATTTGTGCGTGCACAGGCAAAAACGCGCTCGGCGCCCCGCCGGGCGCGTTTTGCTTGTCCTGGCCCACGAAGGTCGATGCGCCGGGGTAGGACCATCATCCTATTGACCTGGATTCTGCGGTGGTGTATCCTCCGGGTTGCTGGCTGGTTGTGACGAGAACTGATGGGCGGCACGTGCCGGAGTGAGAGCATCGCTCTGGCGCGTTTGGCGTCAATTGTTGGCACTCTCGACGGGCCAGGTTGGACCACAGTATACGGAAACGGGGGGACTGTCAGACGTGCGAGCACGATCTTGGCGTGTCACACTCGGCTTGCTGATTTCCAGTGCCTGGCTCATCATATCGGCCGGTGTTTCGCCCCAGCTTCTCGCTCGGGCGGGAGACCATGCACCCTCAACGCGGGGCACCGCCGTGCCTCGCGTGAACGCTCCTTACAACGTGCCCGACCCCGCCGCGGCAATCTTCTGGCTTGGGCGGGTTGGCCTCACAGAGAACTACGCGGACGTCCGCATCAGCTACGACGACGAGTGCATCTTCTTGCACGTCGTGATCTTTGACCGGCGGTTGTGGTACGACACACACCCCTCCATCGAGGATCTTGCCGACTGGGATGCGGTGACGGTATATCTTTCCAAGGACGGGAACGCGGGCAGCCGGCCGGGGACCAACGCCTATCGTTTCGAGGGCCAACTGGTATGGTGGGAACCCCGTGACCGCTATCAGGCCGCCTACCGGGGCGATGGCAATGCCTGGGTACCGGCCGACGTCGACTTTGTGACCAAGTCCGACTGGCGCAGCGACGACCAGCCTATCAACGACGTGGACGACCGTGGTTGGTGGCTGCAATACCTGATCCCCTTCGAAAGCCTGGGATTGGACGGCCCGCCGCCGCAAGGCACCGTCTGGGGCCTGGCCGTGGCCGTCCACGACCGGGATGACGCCGAGAACACGCCCATCGATGACACTCTCTGGCCTGAAAACATGCTACCCGAGGTGCCTGCCACCTGGGGGCAGCTCGCCTTTGGCCTGCCGGTATACAGCCCACCGCCCGCCGCACCGAAAGGGACGACGACTGTCCGCCACGGCCTGGCCGGAGCCACGGTGGTGGATGCCGACGTGGGGGGCAGCAGCGTCTGCGGCGAGGCCGCAGCCCCGGACTTTTTTTCCAAGTGGGGGGAGCTGAACTACGCGGGCAAGAATTTCTTGAACATCCAGAACCAGGGTGACGTTGCCGACTGGCCTTGCTTTTCCAGGTACTATGTGACCTTTCCCCTGGACAGCATCCCGGCCAAGACGACCATCGTGTCGGCGACCCTGACGCTGCACCTGTGGGGAGGCGCGGGGAGCGGCGCCAATCCAGGGCCGGAACCCTCGGTGATCCATGTCCTTTCCGTAGGCGAGGATTGGGACGAGGCTACGATAACCTGGAACAACGCCCCCCGGGCCCTGGAGAACATATCGGCAACCCTGGTGGAGCCCATCGGCGAGTACATCGGCCGGCCGGGCATCCCTTACGACTGGGACGTCAGCCGGGCCGTGATCGAGGCACGGGCCTCCGGGAGTCCGCTGCGGCTGGCAATGTACGAGTCCGACTGGTCGTATCACAGCGGAAAATACTTTGACACGAGCGACACTGACGATTGGGGCGCCGAGGGCCGTCCCACTCTCAAGGTCACGTGGGGTTCACCCGTCGACACCCCCTACTCGCTCTATTTGTCCCTCGTACTGCGCACTATCCCTTAGACCGGCCGGTGCACCCCCGGGCCATTGACGTTCCCCGGCCGCCGGTCGGTCTTATACTGTATTTTAACCCAACCCGTTACGATCTCCGAACTCTGGCTTGACCTGTGCTTAACCTTCCTGCCCTATGATGATCTTGCGGATCATGACTGTGACGCAGTCCGCATGGTTTGCAGGGTTGCCCACAGAAACTAACCCCCCTCCGAACTTTTACCTTATCTGTGTTTGGAGGCAATACAGGAAGGCATAGGTGTAATGGACAGCAGTGGATCGGTGCTACCCGCACCAGCCAAGAGTATCTGGCAGCAGCGTGTGGATGCGGCACAACTGGGGCGCGACGCTCTGCCGCGTGTGCGCCTGACCGTCTCGGAACGGCGTGTGCTTCTGGCGGTGGTCGACCTGGTGCTCTTGAACCTGGGGTTGCTGGCAATCCTGGTGGCTCGCGGAGGCTTTCCGTTCTCCTGGTTGACCGTCCAGAAAAATCCCCACTACCTGCTGCTGCTTTCGGCCTTGTGGCTGCTGTGGACCCTCTTTTTTGACTGCTATGACCTGCCGCGGACGGCCACGGCGGGCTACAGCGCCTGGAGCGCGGGCAGCGCTGCCGTCTTTACTACGGTCAGCTACCTGCTCATCCCGTACATCACGCCGGATCTGCTCGAGTCCCGGCTGTCGGCGCTCCTCTTTGTCGTCACGGTGACGGGGAGCATCGGCCTGTGGCGAGTGGCTTATGCGACGGTGTTGAGCCAGCCCAGCTTTCAGCAGCGGATTCTCATCGTCGGGGCGGGCGAGTCCGGCCGGGAACTGGCCCAAGCCCTGGCCGATACGCCGCAGCACGGCAACCCGTATGCCGGTTCGGGCTACCGTCTGGTGGGCTTTGTCGACGACGATCCCAACAAGCTGGAGGCGGTCATCGAGGGCGTACCCGTCCTTGGCAACCGGCATCAGCTCTTGCCCCTGGTCAAGGCATACGGCATCGACCTGATCGTTATTGCCATAACCTACTCGCCAGAGATCCATCCCGAGCTGTTCCAATTCCTGCTCGACTGCCGGGAACAGGGCCTCTCGTTGGAGTCCATGACCAGCCTCTATGAGCGACTGACCGGCAGGGTCTCGGTGCAGCACGCCGGGCGTAACCTGGGAGTGGTCGTGCCACAGGTCGATTCGCCCACGAGACACCTCTCCCTGGCGGCCAAGAGATTGTTTGACCTGGTGGTGGGGCTGTTCGGATTGATCGTGCTGGCCCTGGTGTCTCCCTGCATCGCCCTGGCCAATGCATTCTTTTCGCCGGGGCCGCTATTCTACAAGCAGGAGCGCGTGGGCAAGGGCGGGTGCACGTTCTGGGTGTTCAAGTTCCGCTCCATGGTGCCCACCGCCGAGCGGGAGAGCGGCGCCGTGTGGGCTGCCGAGAACGACAACCGGATCACCCCCGTAGGCCGGATCTTGCGCAAGACACGCCTGGACGAGCTGCCGCAGTTCTGGAACGTGCTCAAGGGCGAAATGAGCCTTATCGGGCCGCGGCCTGAACGCCCGGAATTCGTGATCAGCCTGATGCGCCTCGTTCCCTTTTACCAGGCGCGGCACGCGGTTCGGCCCGGTATTACCGGCTGGGCGCAGGTGTGCTTTCCCTATGGCAGCAGTGTCGAAGACGCGTTGGCCAAGCTGCAGTACGACCTGTACTACATCAAGCGCCAGAGCATCTACCTGGAGTTATCGATTCTCGCCAAGACGGTCCGAGTTGTGTTGGGGCTGAAGGGGCGTTAGCGACTCGCTGGCAAACCCCTGCCATCGGGTCAATCCCTCCCGCGACGCTGCAGACGGCAGTCTCGCACCTTGAAAGGGCGCGAGGCTGCCGTTGCTATTTTGTGATGGCACTCGCCTACCTTACCGGCCTGGATCCAGCCCGTGCCGCGGTCGGCCGCCTGGTATGGCCCCTTGATTGACGTCCCGCGCTTTGAATTGTATAATCCCGACCAGAGCCTGCGTTCAGGCAGGGGACGGGAATGGTCGGGGAAAAGCTGCCGCGGGAATTCTACGTGCGAGACACCGTCCTGGTAGCAAAGGAGCTGCTGGGCAAGATGCTGGTTCGCGTGGCCGATGGGATCGAGCGCGCCGGGAAGATCGTGGAGGTAGAGGCCTACCTGGGCCCGCACGATCTCGCCGCCCACTCTTCCCGGGGACGGACGAAACGAACGAGCGTGATGTTTGGCCCGCCGGGGCACGCCTACGTCTATATCATCTATGGCATGTATCACTGCATGAACGTCGTAACGCAGCCCGAGGGCCACGCCTCTGCCGTCTTGCTGCGCGCCCTGGAGCCGGTAAAAAACGTCGAGGGCCGCACCCAGGGCCCCGGCCTGCTGTGCCGGGCGATGGGCATCGATCGGGACCTCAACGCCCACGACCTCCTCAGCGACGACTTTTACATCGCCTCCCCTCCCACCGCCGAGCCATTCTCCATCGTCGAAAGGCCGCGCATTGGCGTTGGCTATGCCGGCGAGTGGGCTGAGAAGTCCCTGCGTTTCTATATCCAGGGCAACCCCTTTGTATCGAAAAAGTAGGGGCAAAGTGGCTCCGGGCGTTCTGCTCCCGGTTTGACCCGCCGGACGTGCTAGGGTATAATAATCGTCGTGCGAGGTGTCAGGCTCGATATGCAATAGGCAGTTCCCCGCGGACGAGGAGGTTGCCAGGATGCGCGGAGGCAATGCGAGACCAGGGGTGCGTTGGCCGGTTGTGGTGGAAACGACGGCACTGCTGGCGATATATG
>JAAYZQ010000309.1 GCA_012514775.1 Anaerolineaceae bacterium | reverse complement strand
GCCAGGAGCCCGCCACGTTCTTGCTCGTCTTCCAGAGCGAGATCGCGCGCGATTCTGCGGAGCAACATCTCGTGCCATAGGCCTGCCCGCCGATATGTATCCTTAAATATACCTCCTGGATATACATCGATACATTGACAACTTTCCCCCTTTTATGATATGCTGCTTGCAAGCGGCCCCGCGGTCGTGCCCGCCCCTTCTGCGACGATAGTTTTGTTATGACTAGATTTGTCTGACTGAACAGAAAGGAGCGGGGCCAATGACTTTTTTGCGACAGGGCTATCAGCGGGCCACCGGGCGGCCGGTGACCATGGGCACCAGTGGCATGATCGCCACCTCACATTACCTGGCAAGTGCCGCCGGTTTTACCATGTTGCAGCGCGGTGGCTCGGCCGTCGACGCGTGCATCGCCGCCAACGCCACGCTGGCTGTTGTCTACAACCACATGGCAGGGTTGGGCGGCGATCTCTTTGCCCAGGTGTGGGACCCGGGCACGGGAAAGGTGCGCGCCCTGAACGGATCGGGGCGGTCTGGCGAGCGCGTGACCATCGACGTCTACAAGTCCAGGGGATGGAACAAGATCGAGTCCCGGGGCCCCCTCGCCGCCAACACAGTGCCCGGCGTGGTCGATGCCTGGTCCAGGCTCCACGCCGACTACGGCCGGCTGGAATGGGCCGAGCTGTTGCAGCCGGCCATCGACCACGCGACCAACGGCTTCCCCATCTCGCAAAAGTTCCGCGACTATATCGCCAGCTATGCCGACGTCTTGCGGCAGTTCGACGACACCGCCCGGGTTTACCTGCCCGGCGGAAAGGCTCCCGCTGCGGGCGCGCTCTTTCGCCAGCAGGATCTGGGGCGCTCGCTCAAGCTTGTCGCGGAGCAGGGAGCCGAGGGATTCTATCGGGGCGAGCTGGCCGAGAGGCTGGTCAAGGGCCTGCAACAGGCCGGCGGCCTGCTGACCGCCGGCGATTTCGACGCGCACACGTCGGACTGGGTCGAGCCGCTGCGGACCACCTACCGGGGTTACGAGGTCACCGAGTTGCCGCCCAACACCCAGGGCATCGCAACCTTGATGCTCTTGAACCTCCTCGAGGGTCACGATCTCCAGCAGATCGGTGAGGGAACCGCCGACTACTATCACCTCATGACCGAAGCCATCAAGCTTGCCTTTGCCGACCGGGACCGCTGGGTGACAGATCCGACGACACTGGACATTCCCTACGATCAGCTTCTATCCAAGAAGTACGCAGGGCAGCGCCGGAAGCAGATCAACATGGAGCGCGCTCAGCCTCCCTCCGGCATCGACCCCGGCGTGGGCGGCGACACCATCTATATGTGCGCCACCGACAAGGACGGGCTCGCCGTGTCGCTCATCCAGAGCGTCTATTTCGAGTTCGGTTCCGGCTTTATGCCTGAGGGAACGGGCATTCTCCTCCAGAACCGGGGCTCTTTTTTCCAGCTCGACCCGGAGCATCCCAATGCCTTGCAGCCGCGCAAGCGGACGTTCCACACCATCATCCCCGCCATGGCCCTGCGTGACGGCAAGCCGGCGCTCCTGTTTGGTACCATGGGGGGCGAGGGACAGCCCCAAAGCCAGGCCGCGATGCTCACCCGCATCGTCGACTATGGTTTTAACGTGCAGGAAGCCATCGAGGCTCCCCGCTGGCTCTATGGCCGTACCTGGGGCGAAGAGTCCAAGTCGTTGAAGCTCGAGGCCCGCATCCCCGACGGCGTCGCCGCCGAGCTGAGCCGCAGGGGACACGACATCAGCTACGTGGAGCACTGGTCCCAGACCATGGGCCACGCCCAGGCCATATGGTTCGACCGTGAAAACGGCGTGTTCCAAGGCGGCGCCGATCCGCGTGGCGAGGGCATGGCAATCGGCTGGTAACTCGATCTGGCCTCGTTCCACGACGGTGCCGCCGGGCGCGGATGGCACCCACCAGCACAGACAGGAGTCGTTCAGATGCAACCACAGATCGAAGTGTCCTTTTTCCGCTGGCTCGTTGCACTTCTGCCCCTGGCCGCGATCCTCATCCTGCTCATCGGGCTGCGCTGGAAGGCGGCCTCGGCAGCCCCCGTCGGCTACTTTTTGGCCGTGCTGGCCGCCTTCCTCGTGTTCGATGCCCCTGCCCAGAACGTCGCCCTGCAGACGGCCAAGGGGATGTGGGACGCCATCTTTATCCTGTACGTCATCTTCCCGGCGCTCCTCCTCTACCAGGTCTCCCGCCGGGCCGGTGCCTTCGATCGGTTGCGCATCGGCATCGAGCGCTACACGCCCAACAACCTCCTGCACATCCTGGCCTTTGGCTGGGTCTTTGCCAGCTTTTTGCAGGGCATTACCGGCTTTGGCGCACCCATCGCCGTGACCGCGCCACTGCTGGTCGCCGTGGGCGTCCGACCCTTGTGGGCAGTCATCCTCCCCCTCATCGGCCACGCCTGGGCGAACACCTTTGGCAGTCTGGCTGTGGCCTGGCAGGGCCTGGAGCTGGTGACGGCCATGTCCGACCCCACGCAGACGGCCCTCGTCGCCGCCGTCATGCTTCTCCTCGGCAACGTTCTGGCCGGGTTCTTTATTGCGTGGCTCTACGGACGGATGCAGGGCATCCGCGAGGCACTGCCTGCCGTCCTCATCATCGCCGCCATCCAGGGCATCGGGCAGCTCGTCCTGGCCCCGCTGGTACCGACCCTCGCCGCCTTTGTGCCCGCCACCCTGTCCGTGGGCGCCGTGTTGTTGCTGGCGCGGACCGGTTGGTACAGCGGGCCTTCGCAGGTCAAGGAGAGCCAGGTGATGGAGGAAGGAGAGCAAGAGTCGCAGGCCAAGGAGGAACGGGAGAACCGCGCCCGGGAGGCCGCCGGCGGCAGCGCAGCCGACGAGGACATGCCCCTCTGGGTCGCCTTTTCCCCCTACATCGTGCTCATCGGCCTGATCGTCATCGTCCTCCTCATCCCGCCGGTCAACGACTTTCTGGGCCAGTTCGAAATCGGGCTCCCCTTCCCCCGCCTCGAGACGGGGATGGGCGTGGTGACCGAGGCGGAAGAGTCCTACAGCGCCTTTTCGCCGCTCACTCACCCCGGCACGTTCCTGCTCCTGGCCACCATCGTCGCCTACGCCATCTTTCGAGCACAGGGCTACATCGGCAAAGGGAAAATAGACGACGTGCTCGTCGACAGTGTCAAGACGAGCATTCCATCCGCCATGGCCCTCTTTGCCCTCGTGCCCCTCGCCCTGGTCATGGAGGGCTCGGGCCAGGTGTTAGAGCTGGCACTGGGCATCGCCAGTGTGGCCAACGGGCCCATCTATGCCTTCCTGGCACCCCTCGTCGGTGGCATCGGTGCCTTCATGACCTCCAGCAACCTGTCGTCGAACATTCTCTTTGGCTCGCTGCAACAGAGCACGGCCGACGCTCTGGGCATAGACGCGGCCGTCACCCTCGGAGGGCAGACGGCCGGAGCCGCCCTGTCCAACAGCATCGCTCCCGGCAACGTGCTCCTCGGCATTGGGGCTGTCGGACTGACGGGCAAGACGGGCGACGTCATCCGCAAGACCATCATCTATGCAGGCACAGCCGTCATCCTTGCCGGTGTCGTCGGCCTGTTGGCCCTTCTCCTCTT
>JAAYZQ010000035.1 GCA_012514775.1 Anaerolineaceae bacterium | reverse complement strand
GGCGGTGGGCGAGAAGGTGCAGGCGCTGTTCGACTACCATCCGGGGCGCAGCGTGGGCGAGGCGGCGCCGGTGCAGGAATTCCGGGAGGACGAGCTGACCACCCTCGGCGAGAGGCCGCGGTAGGGGCTCAGATACCGTTTTTATCGTTGGAGGAAAGAAATGTCTGAAGTGGAAATGGTTCCGATTTATATCATGGGCAAGCGCTACCTGGTGCCCGGCGCCCTGACCATCATGGGCGCCCTGGAATATGCCGGCTACAAGCTCGTCCGCGGCGTGGGCTGCCGGGCCGCCTTCTGCGGGGCCTGTGCCACCGTCTATCGCATCGACGGCGACCCCAAGCTGCACATCGGCCTGGCCTGTGGCACGGTGGTCCAGCCGGGCATGCACCTGACCCAGATCCCATTTTATCCGGCCGAGCGGGCGCAGTATCGCCTGGACGAGCTGGAGCCGACCTTTGCCACCCTGGTCCGGCTCTATCCCCAGGTGCTCAAGTGCCTGGGCTGTGGGACGTGCACCAAGAGCTGCCCGCAGGATCTGCAGGTCAAGGACTATATGGCTGCCGCCATGCGGGGGGATATTGCCAGGCTGGCCGACCTCTCCTTCGACTGTATCATGTGCGGCATGTGCGTCTCGCGCTGCCCGGCCGAAGAAGCCCAGCCCAACATCGCCATCCTGGGCCGGCGGCTCTACGGCCGTTACCTGGCACCCCGGGCGCAGCATCTCGCCGAGCGCGTGGCCGAGGTCAATGCCGGGAATTACGACGAGGAGTTTGCCAACATCAAGGCCATGCCCGATGCCGAGCTCCGGCAGATGTACAACACGCGGGACATCGAGCCCGACTAGCATGCCAGGGGCGAGGGCGGCGCGCGGCAGGCGCCACAGGCCAACAGGCGCTTGCCGGGAGCCCGGATCATCGCCACCGGCGTGCTGCGTGGGATCCACGAGGTAGAGGAGAATGACGATGGAAGATGGATACACCCCCGCTTTGCGGGAATCGATCGAACGCGTAGAGGCCACCCGGCCGGCCCGCTTGCAAGAGACCTGGCCGATGATGACCCCTGCCGAGAAGCAGGAGGTTCTGCGCAAATACCATCCCGATTACAAGCCCGAGGGTATGCGCGAGCTGCGGGTGGGCCCGGCCAAGGGCATGCGCACGCCCCACGAGCTGGCCGACCTGCTGGAGGGCCACAGCCTGTTGCGCACTGCCAGCCTGGGCCTGGAGAACGTCGACTATGACACCGACGTGTTGATCATCGGCGCGGGCGGCGCCGGCTCGGCGGCAGCCATCATGGCCCGGCAAGAGGGCGCCCGGGTCCTCATGGTCACCAAGCTGCGCCACGGCGATGCCAACACGATGATGGCCCAGGGCGGCATCCAGGCGGCGGACAAGCCGGTGGACTCGCCGGTTCGCCACTACCTGGACGTCATGGGCGGCGGGCACTTTACCAACGACCCCGACCTGGTGGAGGCCCTGGTGCGCGACGCGCCCGAGGTCATTGCCTGGCTGGAGAGCCTGGGCTGTATGTTCGACAAGGAGCCCGACGGCACCCTCATCACCATCCACGGTGGCGGCACCAGCCGCAAGCGCATGCACTCGGCCCGCGACTATTCCGGCGCCGAGATCATGCGCACCCTGCGCGACGAGGTCCGCTCCTATCCCGAGGACATCACCGTCGTCGAGTTTGCCCCGGCCATCGAGCTCATCATGGACGACCAGGGGCAGGCTGCAGGCGCCGTGCTCCTCAACCTGGAGACCGGCGAGCACCTGGTCGTGCGGGCCAAGACGACGATCATTGCCACGGGCGGCAGCGGGCGGCTGCACTACCAGGGTTTCGCGACCACCAACCACTATGGCGCCACGGGCGACGGGGTCGTCCTGGCCTACAGGGTGGGTGCCAGGGCTGCGTTCCTGGACACGATGCAGTATCACCCCACGGGCGCCGCCTACCCGACCCAGATCGTCGGCCTGCTGGTCACCGAGAAGGTGCGCGGGCTGGGCGCCCAGGTGTGCAACGTCGATGGCAAGCAGTTCGTCTATCCGCGCGAGACCCGCGACGTGGAGGCCAGCGCCATCATCCGCGAGTGCGTGGAGGCGGGCAACGGCGTGACCACACCGTCGGGCTTTGTCGGGGTGTGGCTCGACTCGCCCATGATCGACCTCATCCACGGCCCCGGCACCATCGAAAAAGAGCTGCCGGCCATGGTTCGCCAGTTCGCGCGCTTTGGCGTCGACATCATCCGCGACCCGATGCTCATCTATCCCACGCTCCACTACCAGAACGGCGGGGTGGCCCTCCTGCCCGACGGCGCCACCAGCATACCCAACCTGTATGGCGCCGGCGAGATCAGCGGCGGCGTCCACGGGCGCAACCGCCTGATGGGTAACTCGCTCCTGGAGGTGACCGTCTACGGGCGTCGCGCCGGCCGGGCGGCGGGACAGCGGGCCCGGGAGGTCAAGCTCGGCAAGCTGACCCTGGCCCACGTCGACGCCTGGGAACGCGAGCTGGCAGCCTCGGGCATCGAAACCGAGGTCGAGTCGCCCCTCGTCCTGCCCGATTACGCCCGTCGCGGCCGCTAGCGCGACCGCCCTTGACGAGAAAAAACAGCCCCCACCCGGGTCGTTCGGGTGGGGGCTTTCGATTTCCGCGAGGTCCGGCTACAGGTATGGCTTGATGCGCCTCGCCGCGCGCCGGCAAGCCTCCCCCAAAAAGTCGATGTCGGCCTCGGTGTGCTCTGTCGAGACCGCCCCGTGGGCGTGGAGCATGAACACGTTCTCCAGTAGCAGGGCCAGGTCCAGCACCTTGTGGGCCAGCACCTGGTCGTACATGCCCGGGTGGAACCAATCCTCGGGCCTGCGCAGAGGTGCGTCATCCCTGAGGGGAAAGTGCAGCATGAACAGTGAACTGCCGCCCAGCACCTCGCCCCCGGTCCCGCTGCACCGGACCGGAATCCCCTCTTCCTCCAGGGCCGTGGTCATGATCTGCCGGGCGCGCTCGCCAAGGGACGCCAGCCGGCCATAGATATCGGCCTCGTTGGCGGCCAGGTGGCTCATTATCGCCCGGGCGGCCAGCAGCGCAGCCGGGTGGGCCGAGTAGGTTCCGCCCGAGAACTTGACGCGGTTGCCCCCGGAGCGGCCGGCCAGGTTCATGACCTCCGCCCGCCCTGCCACGGCGGCCACCGGCATCCCCCCGCCGATAATCTTGCCCAGGGTCAGCAGGTCGGGCTTCACGCCGTACATGCCGCCCGCGTCGCCGGCCCGGAAGCGAAAGCCCGAGATCACCTCGTCTAGGATCAGGACCACGCCATAGCGCTCGGTCAGCTCCCGGGCCGCACGCAGGTATTCGGCCGAGGCCGGGGCAAAACCACCCACGCCCAGGAAGGGCTCCAGGATAAAGCACGCCAGCTCTTCGCCGTGCTGCCGGAAATGTCCCTCCAGCGCCTCCACGTCGTTAAAGCCGCTGACGATGACCTTGTCCGTGACGGTGATGGGCACACCGTCGGACTCGACCTTCTGGAACCCGGAGCCATTTTCGGCATGAAAGTCGATGCCCTTGAGGGCCCACGGCTGGGCGCCGTGCCAGCCGCCCCCCACCTTCATGACCAGCGTGCGCCCCGTAAAGGCGCGGGACAGGACGATGGCATACATCGTCGCCAGCGTGCCGCTCGTCGTGAAGCGCACCCGGTCGGCGCCCGTCAGCCGGCAGAGAAGCTCGGCCGTCTCGATCTGCAGGTGGTCGGTAAAGCCCGTCTGCAGCCCAAAGTGCCCGGCAAAACCGCGGGCCAGCTCGGCGGTGACCACGGGGGGGTTGTGCCCCAGGATGTTGCCCAGGTGCCCCTGCCAGAAGTCCAGGAGGTCGTGGCCGTCCTCGTCGCTCAGCCACGCGCCCTGGGCTCGGGCGATGCGGGGCGGGAAGGGCTGGATCAGGCGCAGGGAATGGCTTCCCCCGTCGACCATGACCCGCTGTGCGCGCTCGTGCAGCTCACGAGAGCGGGGAGAGTGCCGGGCGTAGGCTTCTGCAAGCTCGGCCAACAGCGGTGTGTAATCCCTTGTCTTCATGATCACTCCGTCCGTGCCTGGCATCGGATTTGGCGTCGTCGAGCAGGCTCAGGATCTGCCCCCGGGCGAGCTGGCGGCCGCGCCTATTGTAGCGCATGTTGGGCTGCAGTGCAACAGGATCGCAGGGCTTGAACCTGGCGCCCGTGACGGGCGGACGGCGGTGCCGAGCCAGGTCCCCACCTTTTCCGGGTGATTGTCGGGGGTATGCCGGCGGTCAGATCGTCTGCTGCGCCTTCTGGGCGCGGAACGTCTCCCACGCCCGAGCGACGTTGTCCGGCTCGGCCAGTAGGTCGATCGCCGTCATGGCCAGGATCTTGGCGGCGGCGATCATGCCCTCGTGGCCCTCCGGAGAGGCAGCCGCCTGGCAAAACTCGGCCGTGTGCCCGCCCAGCTCTTGAGGGCCGATGGCCACATAGGGGTGGATGGCCGGCACTACATGGCTGACGTTGCCCATGTCCGACGAGCCCATGCGCTCGTCGGGCGGCGACAGAGCGAGGCCCAGGGCCAGCATGTTGGCCTCGGCCAGGTCCGATAGATGCGGGTTGGGCAGGCGGTTGTCGTAGCGCGGCGCGTGCTCACGAAACTCCAACTGCGCACCGGTGGCCCGGGCGGCACCCTCGGCGCAGGCCCGCACCTTGTCTACCACTGTGGCTGCGTAGGGCGTGTCGGCCGCCCGCACGTAAAAGAGGGCCGCCGCGTGCTCGGGCACAACGTTTGGCGCCTGGCCACCGTCGGTGATGATCCCGTGGATCCTGGCATCGCCGCGCAGATGCTGGCGGAGGGCATTGATGCTGTTAAAGGTCGAGATCACCGCCTCCAGAGCATTGATCCCCTCGTCCGGCTTGGCCGCGGCGTGCGCCGGCTTGCCAGAGAACTCGACCGAGATCTTGTAGCTGGTGAGGGAGGTGCGCCGCAACTGGTTGGTACCGGAGGGGTGGATCATCATTGCCGCGTCGATACCCTGGAAAACGCCGGCCTCGACCATGATCGCCTTTCCGCCGCCGCCCTCTTCTGCCGGCGTACCGACGACCAGGATCGTGCCCGCCAGCTCGGACAGCACGGCCTTGACACCCAGCCCCGCGCCCACGGCCGAGGCGGCAATGAGGTTGTGGCCGCAAGCGTGGCCCAGACCGGGCAGGGCGTCGTACTCGGCCAGGATGGCAATCTTGGGCCCACCGTCGCGGCCGGATATGGAAGCTACAAATGCGGTCTCCAACCCGGCGGTTCGCCGCTCCACGGCAAAGCCATGGCCTTCCAGGTTCCGGGTGAGCAGTGCCGCGGACTCGAATTCCTGAAAGGCGATTTC
>JAAYZQ010000034.1 GCA_012514775.1 Anaerolineaceae bacterium | reverse complement strand
GGCCATGGTCAGCGTCTGCCGTTCAAAGACGTGGACCTTGATGGCCGTCAGTGCATCGGCCATGGTCCCCAGGCCTACGCCCTGGACGTAGGTGGTGTTGTAGCGGGCTCCCCCGTCGTGATAGTCTTTGCCGGTGGCCACGCAGTCGTCGATGAGGAGGGATAGGAAGGGAACCGGCAGGTGCTCGGCATAGAGGCGCTCGATGACCTGGTTGCCGCGGACCTTGATGTCCATCAGGGCCATCAGTTGCCGGCGATAGGCCTCGAACATCTCCTGGAAGCTGCCAAACGTGGCAGGATCGCCCGTCGAGGGCCCGATGCGGCGTCCGGTGCGCGGATCGACGCCGTCGTTCAGGGCAAGCTCCAACACCTTGGGCATGTTAAAGTAGCCCGTCAGGTTATAGTTCTCTTTGCCAAAGGCGCCCACTTCGACGCAGCCGCTGGAGCCCCCGCTGCGGGCATCGATCACCGACTTGCCCATGCGCACCAGCTCCTGGACGATGAGGTCGCTGTTAAAGACCGATGGCTGCCCGAAGCCGGTGCGAATGATGCGCCCCGCCCGCTTGATCAAGTGGTCGGGGTTCTTTTTGCTCACCTGGATGGAGGTGCTGGGTTGCAACAGCCGCATCTCCTCGATGACGTCCAGGAGCAGGTAGGTCACCTCATTGACGCCGTCAGAGCCGTCTTCTCGTACGCCACCCAGATTGATCTGGGCAAAGTCAGTGTAAGTCGAGCTCTCGGCCGCCGTGACGCCCACCTTTGGCGGCGCGGGCTGGTTGTTGAACTTGATCCACAGGCACTGCAGCAGCTCTTCGGCCGACTCGCGGGTCAGGGTGCCGTCCTCCAGGCCGCGGCAATAGAAGGGATAGAGGTGCTGGTCCAGCTTGCCGGGGCAAAAGGCATCCCAGGGGTTCAGCTCGGAGGTGACCCCCAGGTGGACGAACCAATAGACCTGGATGGCCTCCCAGAAGTCGCGGGGGGCGTGGGCGGGCACGCGGGTACAGACCTCGGCGATCCGCTCCAACTCTGCCCGGCGCTGCGGGTCCTCCTCCTTGAGGGCCAGTTCCCGCGCCTTCTCGGCGTGGCGCTCGGCAAAGCGTATGATGGTCCCCGCGGCGATGTGCATGGCGCGCAACTGCTCCTGGCGCCGGTAGGCCTCGGGGTCGCTGAGAAAGTCCAGGCTTGCCAGCCGCTCTTCGATCTCGTGCTGGACGTCGAGCATGCCCCGGCGGTAGATCTTGTCATCGAGGACGGTGTGGCCCGGCGATCGTTGTTCCATGAACTCGGTAAAGACGCCTGCCTCGTACGCGGCGTGCCACTCGGGCATCATCTGGCTGAAGAGGAGGTCGCGCATGGAACGGTTCTTCCAGAAGGGGATGATCGTCTCCTCGTAGAGCTTCCTGGTCTCGGGGCTTACGGAGAACGCGACCTTGGGCCTGGAATCCAGGATTGCTAGATCCTCGAGGCTGTGGCAGCACAGCTCGGGATAGGTGGGAGCAGTCTTGGGAGCCGGGCCCTTTTCTCCGACAATGAGCTCGCCCTCTCCGATATAGATCGTTCTATGCTCCATCAAGTACTGGAAGGCCAGAGCGCGGCGCATGGGGGACGACATCAATGCCGTCTGGTCCCGGTAAAAGGCGGTCATAAGCTCGGCGCGCTCCGAGGAGATGGACGGCCTGGCATCCAGGCTCTCCTGCCGCAGGCGGGCGACGCGACTCGTCATGGACATGGTTCAACCTCTCGTTTCCAATGGTTCTAGGAAAAAGCACTCCGCAAAGCACGCAGGTCGCCGGCTTTGAGCCATTCCAGCAGTCTCAGAGCCATCGCCCGGTCCACCCCGTCCAGCGCCAGCAGCGCCTCCGGGTCCCGGTCGTGGAGCGTGGCCCGGCCATCCCCATAGACCGTCAACCAGCGGTCGCGGTGGTCGGCCAGCCAGAGGCGCGCCGCGGGCTCGCGGTGATCGAACAGCTCGTCGAGGGCAGCCCGAAGCGCGTCCGAATCGGGTCGCTCCAGCGACGCTCCGGCGGCGGTGCGCAGGACGACGCCCCGGCCCTCGTAATAACGCCGCAGGGCCAGGTCGACAAAGTGGGCCAGGTCGTCTACCAGCTCCAGGTTCTCCGCCAGGCGCTCGGCCTTGTGGCGCAGGAGACTGGCGATGCTGCGCACGTCGGGCAAGAGGCCTTCCGCGGCGCTCTGGATGGCGTTTTCGGCGGCGTCTTGCTCCAAAACGCGCTGCGCCTCGGGCGACAACTGCGGCGCGATCTCGACGAGGATATCTCGCTCGACCTCGTGGGGCGGCACGCTGATTTGGAAAGCCTCCTCCGGGCCGGGACGTGGCCTGCCTGGCGGCAGCCGCAGCTCGGTCCAGATCAGGCTGGTGAGGATGGCCATGAGGCTGGGACGCAGGTCCGGCTCCTCCATCAGGTGGCGGGCTGCCTCGTCGACAAAGGGCTCCTCCAGCTCGGGCATCTCCCGTGGGGTAGTGCGGACCAGCACCTGCTCGAAGGTGTTGGTCATGCTGTCGCGATGGGTGAGGGGCTGGGCGTCGACGTGCAGCAGCTTGCGGACGGTGGCAGGGATGGAGGCGTGGTCATAGACCGTCTGGTCGACGGTGCCGGCCTCGATCCAGGGCGAGATGAGCACCGCGGGCACCCGCGGGCCGAGGAGATCGAAGGGAAAGCTGTAGCTCCCGTCCGGCGACCGGTAGGCGGGCTCGACGGACCACTCGTCGCCCTGGGGAGGTGGAACGTGGTCGAAAAAGCCTCCGTGCTCGTCGTAGGTGATGACCAGGAGCGACTTGCGGGCCACCTCGGGGTTGGCGCGCAGGGCCGAATAGATGCGCCAGATGAGGCGTTCGCCTGCCCGAAAGTCCATCTCGCCGCCCATGCCCGGGTGCTGGCTGTCGGACAGCTTGCCCACCATGTCGGGTTCGATAAAGGCATAGTGGGGCAGGCGGTCGTTCTCGATGGCGCGGTAGAGCCGGTCGATGGGCTTGAAGCGCTGGAGCCAATTCAGGTCTGAGGGGCGCCACAGCCGCGTAAAGGCCAGGGACTGGGGCGGAAAGCCGCCGTAGTATATCGACCAGTCCCGGTTGGTCTCCGAAAGCTGCTCAAAGATGGTCTTGTCGCGATAGGCCTGGACCACGATGTTCACCTGGCCGCCGGAGGTGCCGGCGTGGCAAAAGTTGCGGTTGGGCCAGGTGGCGCCGGGCACGGAACAGAACCAGTGATCGCAGACGGCAAATTCCCGGGCCAGCGTTGCCAGGACCGGCAGCCGGTCGGGGGTGAAGCAGCCCATGGCAAGAGCGCCATGACCGGGGTTATAGCGGGCTGCATAGTTGGCGGCAAAGCCCCTGTTGGCCAGCCGGTAGGGCCGGGAACGGTCCGCCGATTCCAGGAGTTGGTCCAGCACGTCGTCGTGGCTGTGGCCAGGGCCGGGATGCATGGCGTAGGAGGCGTCGGGCGTGGGCGGGAGGACCTGCCCATCGGGCAGCGGGTTGCCCATCTCGGCCTCCCGGCCGGACAATCCCTCGAAGGGAGTTCCTGGAGAGTATTCCAGGTAACCCAGCATGTGGTCGAAGGATCGGTTTTCGAGCATCAAGACGAGCAAATGTTGGATTCTGTCCTCACTCACGCGCCATTCCTATCCATCAGTACTTGAAGTCGTTCCCATCAGGCCATGTCGCTTTGGGTGCCGGGAAGGCAGGCACCCTGCTGTCTGGACCTTGTGTCCTCCTGTGGGGAGTATAGCACGCTTTGCGCAACTTGTCGAACTTTGGATGCCCGTCCAGACGTTACGTGGTCTTGACATCTTCTTGACATGGCCCCGCCCTTTCTTGTCGCACCTTTGACGCGATTTGCAGTATACTCTCTGGCGGACACCCGGACGGGTGTCCGGATATTTGTTTGCGTCAAAAGGAGAACGATGCACACACTCAAGCTCGATGAAACACAAGGCACGACGGTCATGCGCCTGGCGACCGACTACAGTCCGCCTCGTTCGTGGCGTACCTGGCTCATCGGCCGGCCGCTGCCGACTGCGGACGCGCCGCACCAGACCGTTGGCCGGCTCATCGGGCTGGCTGTCTTTGCCAGCGATGCCCTGTCGTCGACGGCCTATGCCACCCAGGAGATCCTGGTCATCCTGGCCGCCGTGGGCACTGCGGCGTTTGGCCTTGCCTTTCCCATTTCCATCGCCATTGCTATCCTGTTGGCCATTGTGACCATCTCGTACCAGCAGACCATCCACGCCTATCCCGACGGTGGCGGCGCCTACATTGTAGCCCGCGACAACCTGGGCGAGGTGCCGGCCCAGGTGGCCGGCGCGGCCCTCCTGACCGACTATGTGCTGACGGTGGCAGTGTCCGTTTCGTCTGGCGTGGCACAGCTCGTCTCGGCCTATCCCGATCTGCTTCCCCACCGGGTGCCCATCGCGGTCGTCCTGGTCCTCTTTGTGATGATCATCAACCTGCGAGGGGTCCGGGAGGCAGGGTCCGCCTTTGCCATTCCCACCTATTTCTTCCTGGCGATGATCATCCTGGCCGTCGGCACCTCTTTCGTCCGTTACCTGACCGGGACCCTGGGCGGCGTCGTGAACCCGCCACCCATGGAGGTGCTGCACGGCACCCAGGCGCTGAGCCTGTTCTTGATCCTGAGGGCCTTCTCGGGTGGGACCACGGCCCTGACGGGCGTCGAAGCCATCTCTAACGGCATCACCGCCTTCCGCGAGCCCCGCAGCCGGAACGCCGCCATCACCCTCATCTGGATGGCGTCCATCCTGGGTACCTTGCTGCTGGCCATCACCTTCCTGGCGGGCCAGATCGGCGCCATCCCCTCGGAAGCCGAGACGGTCATCTCGCAGTTGGCGCGGACCGCCTTTGGCGGCCGCGGCCCCCTCTACCTGGCAACCATCGCGGCCACCACGGTCATCTTGATCATGGCGGCCAATACCTCCTTTGCCGGCTTTCCGCGCCTCAGTGCCCTGATCGCCGCCGACGGCTTTTTGCCGCGGCAGTTCACCTACCGAGGCAGCCGCCTGGTCTACTCGCGCGGTATCATGGCCCTGGCTCTCCTGGCGTCGCTGCTGATCGTCCTCTTTGGCGCCAGCGTCACGGCGCTGCTGCCCCTGTACGCCATCGGCGTCTTTGCCTCTTTTACCCTGTCGCAGGCCGGCATGGCCCGCCGCTGGTGGAAGATCGGGCACCTCTTGCCCGGGCAAGAAGTCCAGGAGCGCGGTTCGAAGCTGCAATACCGGCCCGGCTGGCAGCAGAGGATGGCCGTCAACGGCTTTGGCGCGGTGTGCACGGCCGTGGTGATGCTCGTCTTTGGCGTGACCAAGTTCCGGGAAGGTGCCTGGATCGTCGTCTTCTTGACGCCGGCACTGGTGCTGGCCTTTTTCCGCATCCACCGGCACTACAAGACCCTGGCCGCCCAGCTATCCCTGGACAACTACCACCCCAGCGCCCGGCGACGGCCTCGCCACGTGGTTATCGTGCCCATTGGCGGCGTGCACCAGGGCACGCTGGTGGCCCTTCAGTACGCCCAGGCCCTTTCGGAAGACGTGACGGCCATCCACGTCTCGACGGACCCCGACGAGGTGATCAAGATCCAGGAAAAGTGGGAAACCTGGGGTGAGGGAACGCGCCTGGTCATCCTGGACTCCCCCTTCCGCCTCTTTCTGGAGCCGCTCCTCGGTTACCTGGAGATGGTGTCGGCCCGGCGTCGGCCCGGCGACTTGATCACCATCGTGGTGCCCCACTTTGTGCCGCGCCGCTGGTGGCACAACCTGCTGCACACCCAGACAGCGGTCATGCTGCGCCTGGCGCTGCTGTTCAAGCCCGGGATCACTGTCACCGACGTGCCCTACCACGTCGATTAGACGTCTTGCGCCTTTCCGGCATCTCGTGGATAATGTTCAGGGTGAGATTGGCCGCACGGCTCGCCCGGCGGGGCAGGCCTGCGGAATCGGCCGCCGGGCCTGGCGCCCGGCGGCTCCCGGCCCTTGTCGCCATGGGAGGTTTGTAGGGCTATGCCGGTGGGAGAGCGGGATCTTTTGGGCGGAGGGGCCAGTGCCGGCCTCGACAGGCGACATCCCGCGTGGCTGCGCTACGTGCAGGCCGTGGGGCTCATCCTGGCCGCTACTCTCGTGGGAGAGCTGGTGCGGCGCCTCTTTTCGCCCGTCAACCTGGTCATGCTCTACCTCCTGGGCGTCGTCGCCGCGGCCGTCTACCTGGGCCGTGGGCCCTCGATCCTGGCGGCCATCCTCAGCGTCCTCGCATTCGACCTGTTTTTCGTCCAGCCGCGGCTCACCCTGGCAGTGTCCGATCCCCTGGAGATCTTTACCTTTGTAGCCCTCCTCATCGTCGGGCTGGTGATCTCCAGCCTCACCGCCCGCGTGCGGGAGCAGGCGCAGGCAGCCGAGCGCCGCGCCGCGCAGAACGCGGCGCTGTATACCCTGAGCCGCGACCTGGCTGTGGCCCTCGACATGGAGGCCATCGTGCAGGTCGTCGTCGACCACGTGAGCGAGACCTTTGGCCGCCAGGTGGCCGTGTTCCTGGTGGAAGGTGATACCTTGAAGCTGACGGGCGCCAGCCCGGGCTTTGCCCTGGAAACGGGCGAGCAGGGCGTGGCCCTGTTAGCCTACCGGAACCGCAAGGAAGCCGGCCGGGGCACCGAGTATACGCCAACAGCACGGGCACGGTTCATGCCCCTCAGCACCGCCTCGGGTGTGATCGGCGTTCTGGCCGTGCAACCTTATGCCCTGGGCAACCCTCTGACGGTGGAGCAGCGCCAGTTCCTGGACACGTTCGCCAGCCAGGCGGCCCTG
This sequence comes from Anaerolineaceae bacterium, assembly GCA_012514775.1. The sequence continues at coordinate 9,320 of JAAYZQ010000034.1, read as the reverse complement.
GCCATCGAGCGGGCTCACCTGGCCGAGCTGGCGGCCGACGCGGAGGTGTTGCAGGCGACGGAACGGCTGCAGACGGCCCTGCTCAATTCGATCTCCCACGACCTGCGCACGCCCCTGGTATCCATCGTCGGTGCTCTCAGCAGCCTGCAAGAGGACGGGGAGGGATTGGACCTGGATTACCGCCGCAGCCTGGTGGACAATGCCCGGGAGGAGGCCGAACGGCTCAATCGCCTGGTGGGCAACCTCCTGGACATGACGCGCATCGAAGCGGGCGCCCTCAGGCTCGTGCTCGAGCCTTGTGATGTCCAGGACCTGGTCGGCGCTGCTATGGAACACCTGCGCGAGGGGCTCACCAGCCGCCCGGTGTTGGTTAATGTTCCGTCCGACCTTCCCATGGTGCCCATGGATTTCGTGCTCATGGAGCAGGTCCTGGTCAATATCCTGGACAACGCCCACAAGTACTCGCCGCCCGACCTGCCCATCGAGCTGCGGGCCTGGGTGGACGGGAATGAAGCACGAATAGACGTGGCCGACAATGCCCCCCAGATCCCGGCCGGCGACCTCAATCGCGTCTTTGACAAGTTTTACCGCGTCCAGGTTCCCAGGCAGGTGAGCGGTACCGGGCTGGGCCTGTCCATCTGCAAGGGCATCGTCGAGGCCCACGGGGGGCGCATCTGGGCCGAGCACCGCCCCGAAGGCGGCAATGTGCTGCGCATTGCCCTTCCCCTCGGGGAAGCGGAGGAGAAAGACCGATGACACCCAACGGCGTGCGCGTGTTGGTCGTGGACGACGAGGCAGCCATTCGGCGGTATCTGCGCGCCTCCCTATCCGCCCATGGCTACACGGTGTTCGAGGTAGAGTCGGGCAGGGCGGCGCTGGAGGCCATCACCGCCGAGCGGCCCGATATGGTGATCCTGGACCTGGGCCTGCCCGATGTGGACGGCGTTGAGGTCACCCGCCTGCTGAGGGAATGGACCCGGATCCCCATCATCATCCTGTCGGTGAGGGGGCAGGAGGCCGACAAGATCGCCGCCCTCGACGCCGGCGCCGACGATTACCTGACCAAGCCCTTTGGCACGGGCGAGCTCCTGGCCCGGATGCGGGTCGCGCTGCGCCGGGCAAGCCAGTCACAGGCCGAGCCGGTGTTTATCGTCGACGAGCTGGCCGTCGATCTGGGCCGGCGGCTGGTCGCGGTGGCGGGCGCCGAGGTCCAGCTCACGCCTACCGAGTACGACCTGCTGCGCACGCTGGTGAGCCACGCGGGCAAGGTGCTGACTCATCGCCAGCTCTTGCGCGAGGTGTGGGGCATGGGCTACGAGCAAGAGACCCACATGCTGCGGGTAAACATCAGCAACTTGCGGCACAAGATCGAGCCGGACCCGGCGAGGCCGCACTATATCCTCACCGAGCCCGGCGTCGGCTACCGGCTGCGCGCCAACCTGTAGTTCAGGGCGTGAAGAGACCTTATTCGTCCCGCTTTACCTCGTGCAACTGGATCAGGAACACGGGCTCACGGCTCGGGTCCAGGTCGATGACGTAGGTAAAGGCTTCGCCCTCCATGGGCTCCTCGCCGACCCAATCGATTACCGGCTGCCCGACGTTCGAGCCGGCCAGATCGAAGCTGTAGGCGGCATAGCTGTAGACGCCGCTGGAAGCGGTCTTGTATTCGGTGGTGGCGCCGGCGGGTACATCGCCAAACTCGATCCGCTCATCGGGAAAGAGAATGACCAGGTTCTGAATGGGCACTGTTCCTGCGTTGGTGACTCGCAGGCGCGCCGAAGAGCCAAAGGGCGCGCAGCCTGCAATGATAATGCTGAGGGCCAGGAACAGGACGGCCAGGGACGCCAATCCCCATTTCGAGGGCGGTTTCTTCACGTTGTCTACTCCTTTCGTGTTCCCACGACGGTGAATATGCTATCGCCGGGACTCGCCGGCTCAAAGCTGAACTCGTGGTAGATCTGGATGTCTCGAAAACCTGCGTCCTGGTACAACTTGATCGCCTGCTCCTGGCTATAACCCCGCGTTGCGGGCGAGCGGTGGTGGTGCTCGACGGCGAGGACCTCTCCGTCGAGGCGCACCTCGTAGCGGTCCTCCGTGTGTTCCAGTTGTTCCAGTGGGTCGTAGCGGCTACGCGACCAGCGGCGCACCACTGCGCCATCTTCTGGACGCACTTGCTCCCCGCTTGGTTCCCAGTCCTTTTCCAGGGGCATGCCTTCCTGCCAGATGGTTATAAATGGCATGGCCAATACACCGCCGGGCAGCAAGTGGGCGTAAAAGCGGCGCATGGCCTCGGCCGCCAGCCGGGGCTCTAACACGAGCTGGAAAGAGCTGGAAGGGACGATGATGGTGCGGTAGCGTCGGGGCAGGTCCAGCTCCTCCATTGCCTGCCGGTAGAGCCCGGGGCTCAACGCCAGCTCCGCGGCGCGGCCGCGACACAGGTCGAGCATCTCGAGCGAGATGTCCACGCCGTCCACGTCCAGGCCCGACGAGGCAAAGTCGAGGAGCAAGCGGCCCGTGCCGCAGCCGACGTCCAGGGCGGGCTGGCCGCTTTGCAGGATCAGATCGCGAAAGAAAAAGCGGTCCGCCCAGCCCGAGGTGTCGCCTCGAAAAAGGTCCCAGGTGGTGGCCATAAGGCCATAGTATTCGTACTCTTCAGGTTCCACGTTTCCTCCCAATAGCCGGCGGCTCTCGACCTCCGGATGTGTTGCCGCCCGCTTGCCTCACGGCCCATAGTTTCCAGAAATCATGCTAGCACTATCGGCTGGTTGCTGCAAGCGACGGAAAGACGAACCGCCATACGCCAAAAGGCCGCTCTTGCGTCTGTTGGTTCTAGGGCAAATGACGTACGGGCGGGGCAAGAGGTTCCACGCTTCCAACTTTTGCGACGAAACCCGAAGGAATTCCGGTTGCTCGTTGCCCTGTTCTGTGGTAGGATGCAGTCCACGGGCAAGGATCGGCCCCGGACGGGATGTGCGAGCGACCGGCACGACTCCCCCGGGGCCGTTGGATCTCTGGAAAGAGAAGGAGAAATGGCGGGATCACTGCAGGGTACGATCGCCGTCGTCGCCGGGGCGACGAGGGGTGCAGGGCGTGGCATCGCCACGATGCTTGGCGAGGCGGGGGCAACCGTGTATTGCACGGGTCGCAGCACCCGTGCCGGCCGGCCGGCGCGATCGCTACGGCCGGGCGGTGCCTTTGAATTGGCCGGGCGGCCCGAGACCATCGACGAGACAGCCGAGATGGTCACCGCCCGGGGAGGCCTCGGCATCGCCGTGCGGGTGGACCACACGGTTCCGGAAGAGGTGCGGGCGCTATTTGACCGGGTACGGGCCGAGCAGGGACGCCTTGACCTGCTGGTCAACGACGTGTGGGGAGGCGACGAGCTGAGCGAGTGGGGCAAGCCCTTCTGGGAGCTGGACCTGGAAAAGGGCCTCCTGATGCAGCAGCGTGCGGTGCACTCGCACATCATCACCAGCCGCTATGGCGTGCCCCTCCTCCTGGAGACCGGCCGGGGCCTGGTCGTCGAGATCACCGACGGGGAGACCATGGACTATCGCGGCAACCTGTTCTATGACCTGGCCAAGGTCTCGGCCATCCGCCTGGCCTATGCCATGGCCGAGGAGCTGCGGTCCCACGGTATCGCGGCCGTGGCCCTCACCCCCGGCTTCTTACGATCGGAGGCCATGCTCGACCACTTTGGGGTGACGGAGGACAACTGGCGGGAAGGCGCCCAGAAGGAGCCCGATTTCATCGCGTCAGAGACGCCGGTTTACATCGGGCGGGCCGTGGCGGCCCTCGCCGCCGACCCCGACATCATGGAAAAGTCGGGCAAGGCGCTCAGCACGTGGGGCCTTTCGGAGGAGTATGGCTTCACCGACGTGGACGGGCGGCAGCCTCATTGGGGGCGTTACTATGCCGAGGTTGTCGCCAACCGGTAATAACCTTTTGGTCCGCAACACCGATATGTGTTATAATACCTGGCTGAACGGTTTTGCATAACGGAATATCCGCGGCCTGTTTCGCGTCCGGCTCCAGGACGAGCAGGGTTTACCCTCGCAGGACGCCGTGCAGGATTGGCAGGCCACTTTTCCCCGAACCTCCTGTCTCGCGTACCACCGGCGGTTGAGCGACGTCCACGCAGGGCAGTCGCCCTCGCCGCGCCACGGCGGTGCGGCGGGCGAGACCGGTCGAGGCGGTGTGGCCGAAGCAGAGCGGCCAGCGCAATTGTCGAGCAATAGGAGGCAGAAGTGATCGACGTACGGATAACGGGCCTGGGGACAGCGACTCCCCCTCTGCGCGTGGCGCAGGAGGAGAGCTACCAGGCCTACGTGAATATGCTCCCCCTGTCCGAGAAGGCCAGGGCCTTGCTGCAACGCGTCTTTGTGGCAAACAACTCTATCGGCTACCGGCACTTTGGCATGGATTCTCTGGGCGACGTGCTGCAGAACAGTCAGGATGAGCTCATCGCGCGCTACCAGAAGTATGCGGTCCGCACGGCGGTGCAGGCGGCGAACCGCGCCCTGGCCGAGGCCGGATTGGCGCCGGAAGACGTGGACGGTATCGTCGTGAATAGCTGCACCGGGTACCTGTGCCCGGGGCTGACGAGCTACGTGAGCGAGGCCCTGGGGCTGCGGCCCGAGATCCGCCCCTACGACCTGCAGGGCATGGGATGCGGGGGGGCGGTGCCCAACCTGGAGACGGCCTACAACTATCTCCAGGCCCATCCCGATCACGACGTCCTATCCATTGCCGTGGAGATCTGCAGCGCCACCATCTTTCACGGCGAGGCGCCCGATCTGCTCATCTCGAACGCGCTTTTTGGGGATGGGGCCGCGGCGGTGGTGCTGACCAACCGGCTCGGGCAGGAGGGGCCTTGCCTGAAAGGCTTTGCCTCGGGACTGTACCCCCAGGATCGCCAGCACCTCTATTATCGCACCGAGCAGTCCAAGCTGCGGAACGTCCTCAGTGTGGAGGTGCCGGTCGTGGGTGCCAGGCGGGCGGAAGAAGTGATCGGCCGCCTGCTGGACGAGAGCGGCATCACCCGGCGCGATGTGGACCATTGGATCCTGCACCCCGGCGGCCAGAAGGTCATCGACGCCTTGCAGCAGGCGCTGGCACTGCCCGACGAGGCGGTGCAGTCTTCGCGCAAGGTGCTGTACGAGTACGGGAACATGTCGTCGGCGTCGGTGCTCTTTGTCCTGGACCACGTTGCGGGCAATGGCAACGGCAGCGGCAGCGGCAACGGCCGTGTGCGGCCGGGTGACATTGGGGTAATGTGCAGCTTTGGCGCCGGGTTTGGGGTGTACGCGGCGCTGATCGAGTTCTAGACTTTCGACCAGTAGACTACGCAGCCAACGGTTCCCCGCCGGCCCTCGACTCAATCGCCGGAGTCGGCTGGCGGCGTCATCAGCACGGCGGGAGACACGGTGCTGATTGGCGTGGGGGTGGGCGTCGGCGGGGTCAGGGGGTCCAGGCGGGTCGTCGGAATGACGGTCAGCAACAGCGCGATGGGACGCTGGACCTCGCCCGCCAACCTTTCCTGCAGGTCGACGACCTCCTGGTGCGTTACCGAGCGGCGGGAGCGAACGCGAACCTCGATGTTGATGGTGTCTCCTCCGTCTTCCAACTGCACCCAATCGCTCAGCTCCACGCCCCGCATTGCTGCCACCTCGAAGCGAATTGCCCGGTCCAGTGCACGGTCCAGGGCCGACTCGCGTACGGTTTGGGCCGTCAGGATGCCCAGGGGAACGGTGACTGCCAGGAGCAGGAAACCCGTTCCCAGGGCGCCCCGCTGAAAGATCTGCGCCCGGGTCTTCTGTCCGCCGACCGGCCGGAACCCGAGCCACAAGAAGACGAGGCCGCCCGCGGCAATGATGGCCACCAGGTTGGTGGAGAACAGGAGCATCGCCCCGACGGCAATCTCCCCCTCCCTCAGGGCTACGCCAATGCCGGCGGTCGCCAGGGGCGGAACGAGGGCGGCCGCGATGGCCACGCCTGGAAGTGCGGCCGAGACCTCCTTCCGGCAGACGGCATAGGCGCCGGCAGCGCCCGAGGCCAGGGCCACGCCCAGGTCCAGGAGGCTCGGACGGGTGCGGGCCAGAATTTCGCTCTGCGGCGTGGCGTTGGGCGTGATGAGGGCAATTGCAATGGCGGCGATGACGGACAGCAGCACACCGCGCAGGATGGCCGTTGTCCCGCGCTTGAGCAGGCGCAGGTCGCCGCGCACGATGCCCAGGCTCAGGCCAAAAATGGCGGCCATCAGGGGGGCGACGAGCATGGCGCCGATGATGACTGCCACGCTGTCTTGCAGCAGGCCAAACGTGGCGATGGCGGCGGCGAGGGCCATCATGATATAGAAATCGACACTGGGCCGGGCGCTGCTGCGGATGGATTTGTAGACATCTATCTGCTGCTCGCGGTCGAGGGAGGGCAGCAGGTGGGCCATGCGCCAGCCGACCTCGTGCAGCAGCGCGTCCACCTGCCCCTCCTGGCGCCGCACGACAATGACCGGAACGGGGCTCGCCGCCGCTACCTTTTGCGGGACGTTGCCAAAGAGGACCCGGTCGAGGTAGCTTTCGTCGCTGGCGCCCATCATCACCCATTCGTAGCCCTCTTCCGCTTCGTCCAGGATCCCCTGGATGACCGTCTGCGCCTGTACGACGCGGCTTTCGAGACGGTCTTCGCCCGGCCAGGAAGACAGCTCCTTTGACAGGTTCTCGCGGCTGAGGGACAGGCCTACGTCGCCCATGGAGTGACGGGCAATGCTCAGCGCCGTGATCTCGGCCTGGCGGGCGACGGCAAGAGCCAACTCCAGGGCCAGCCCGGCATTGGGGCCACCGCCCACGGGGATGAGGATTCGGCTGGCATCCCGCAAAGAGCCCTCGGGCAGGCCGCCGTCCTTGTCGAGCCGCACCACTGCAATGTCGCACGGTGCCTGGCCGAATACGTGGTCCAGGGTCCTGCCCAGCAGGTACCGGCCCTTGCCAGGCTGGCCGCGCCAGCCCATGAGAAGAAGGTCGGGGGGCTCGTCGTGGATGGCGCGCAGAATCTCGGTGCCCGCGTCGCTTCCGGCAAGGACGGTGACCGAAGCCTCCTCAACGCCCATGGAGGCCGTGCATCCGTCTGGGATGGCCAGCCAGTCTGGCTTCTGGCCAGAAGCCGTCACCGACAGGCTGGACAGCCGCCCTTCGTGGGCTGCGGCGAGGTCGCAGCCGATCCTGATCAGCGCATCCAGCTCATCCTTCGCACCAATTGCCACGGCGACGCGGTATGGTGTGTCTTCGGGGTCCTGTTTCATGTTTTACCCCTCACGTGCCCTTCGGGCGCGATCCCACCAGGATATGCGGAGAGAACCCGGCAGGAAGCAGTATAGCCGTGAAGGGGAATGATGTCAAGAGGCGTGGCTCCTTCAGCAGATCTTTTGCTCCTTGCCAGGCCGCGGCCTCGAACCGCGCCCTGAGCCGCCATTGATGCCGGCCGGCAGCCCCTTGACGAAAAACGAAAGGCCATTGTATAATCTCTCCGGGGGCGGCGATGGACGTCTGCCACAGTTGTGTCCCGCGGGTTCTTTGTGCCAGCCGGCCTTGCCTCCTTGGCACGACATAACTTGAACGTAGCATGCAGGCAGGGTCGGCCACGACGCACATCGAGTTGTCATGCAGGCCAGCCACGTCTCCGGCCGTGTCAGCCTGTGCAGAAAGGAGGTCATCTCGTGCTTTTCAACTCCTGGAATGCGGTTCTGCGCACGGTGGTAATGGGGGTGCTGGCCTACGTGGCCCTGGTCTCCTTGCTGCGTGTGTCGGGCAAGCGCACGCTGTCCAAGATGAATGCCTTTGACCTGGTGGTCACCGTCGCCCTGGGCTCGATCATGGCCACGATCCTGCTTTCCCAGGACGTGGCCCTGGTCCAGGGGATCGCCGCTTTTGCTGTGCTCATCCTCCTGCAACTCGTCGTGACGTGGCTGTCGGTCCGCTGGCCGGCTGTGCGCAAGGTCGTCAAGGCCGAGCCCACGCTCCTGTTTTACCGCGGGCAGTTTTTGCCGGATGCGATGACCCGGCAGCGCGTCCTGGAGGCCGAGGTGTGGGCCGCCATCCGTGAATCGGGCATCGCCTCCATGGACGGCGTCCACAGCGTCGTGCTCGAGACCGATGGCACGTTCTCCGTGGTCCAGCCGCCCGGCGACGGTCCCCAGACCCCCCTTCTCAACGTGAATGGTTTCCCGGGGGACCAGGACTGATAAACAAGCGGAAAGAGAGCTGTCAACAGCGTTACGATTCAGGCCAGTGGCGACCCGTTTCTCACTATGCCTGGCATGTCGAGTTCAGACGCACCTGGTAGCTCTCGAACACGAGGAGGAAAACATGTCTGAGGTGCAAACCAAAGGCCAGGTCGAGTCCCAGATAGCGGCTATGATTACCACGTTTGAGCGGGAGCAAATGGGACGGGGACCCAGCGAGGTACGCGTCTGGATCGTCGAGGATATTATCCTGATTCGTCTCAGAGACGTGCTGACCCCTGCCGAGGATAGACTGGTCGAGGATCCGAACGGGCGGCATTTGCTCAAGCAGATGCGAACTCGGCTGATAGAAAACAGCCGTGGAGTTCTGGAAGAGGCAGTCAAGGGCCTCACAGGCGCCTCGATGGTCAGCTTGCACAGCGACCTTAGCATACGAACAGGAGAACGCATAATCGTCCTGACCCTGGCCGAGAATCTGGAGGCTCGGTTCCATCGATAGGGACCTAGGCTCTGTATTCGCTATGCTGCACAAGAAGGCGAACATCCTGCCGCGCTCTTTTGACAGACCGGTGCCTTTGTGCTAGACTGCTGAAGGTCAACCGCATAGCCACCGCGTGGCGGACAAGGAGGAGGATGGGCTCCCAGATCGGGAGCAGATCAGCCGCCAGGTAAGCCAACACGACGCCTCAAGAGCAGGCGAGTGTTGGCTTTTTGTTTGTCCCGCACCGTTTGCGCTGCCGGTTCGCGTGAATGGGTGCCTTTGAGGCGATAACGGAGCCGGCTCCTCACGCTGCACCGTGGGGAGCCGGTGCAGAACTGACGACTGCGGAGAAGCAGATCCTGCCGAGGATGTCCTCGACAGCCGCACGCGAGGACACCCGCTTGTGTCCCGAGCTGGGCAGAGGAGGACAAATAGAAAGATGACCCGCAAAAGATGGAGCGCCATAGGCGCCCTGACGGTGCTATTGTTCCTGGCCTGTGGGGGCCTGGGCCTTGCCTACGCGGCCCAGAACATTCCTGGCGTGGCCCGTCTGTTCCGAGACACGCCTACGGCTACTGCCGAACTCGCGACGAGCACGAGTGC
>JAAYZQ010000033.1 GCA_012514775.1 Anaerolineaceae bacterium | reverse complement strand
GGGGAGCCGGCTTGCCTCAGGCGTGCCGGCCGCCCTTGAGCTCCTGCTGCAACCGGGTCAGGGCCTCCCACTCGCCCGCGGCCGCCAGCCGGGCCTGCTCGGGCCAGGTCGTGGGATCGGCCAGGCGCAACAGGTTCGGATCCCGGTCGCGGAGGATCTCCCTCAGGCGCGCGGGTTCCAGGGACGCGAGTTGGGCAAAGGTGTAGACGCCCGAGTCGCGGAGGACGGCGGCGATCTTTGGGCCGATGCCCTCGATGATCTCCAGGTTCTCGACCGGCGGCTGTTCGGCGGCGGCCGTGGGCGGCTCGGGCTGGATCTCGGCTTTCTCTGCTTTCAGCTCCGGCACGCCCGCGATCTCGGGTGAGGCGGCGGAGCCGGGGCCGGGGACAAGCGCCGGGGGCTCGCTCCTCGTGGGCGGGCCGGGTATTTCTTCTTCGGCAGGGCTGCGCAACCACCACCACAGCATGAAGGCGACAAAGGCGGCCAGGATGATAAAGACGACGATCCACAGCCACCAGGGGTTGCCTTCCGCCTGTGCGGACGCCGGGCTGGCGAACCGGGAGGCGAGCCCGCTGACGACGGGGGCCGACAACAGGCCGGAGGGGAGCAACATGGCCCTGCTAGTACTGGACGATGCGCGGCAGGGACTGCGCCTGCTCGATCCAGCTCGTGACCTGGGTCAGCGTGGGCACCCGGCGAACCAGCTTTTTCTGGCCATTGATCTCGAGGATCTTGGCCAGGAGGTTCGCGGGATTGCGCTGGGCCAGCTCGGGCACCGTGTCTACCCCGGCCTCTTCCAGGAGGTCCGAATACTCTTCGCCGATGCCCTTGATGCGGAACAGGTCGGCGAGGTTGATCCACTCCAGGATCAGCTTGCTGCTGACGTTGGCAGCCGCGGCGATCTCTTCGCGGCCTGCGGGTGAGGCTCCCTTTTCCAGGAGCGCCTCCAGGGTGGGCACGCCGGCGTTCTTGAGCTTGTTGGCATAGATGTCGGCGATTCCTTCGATGGCAGTCAGCTTGGTCATGGCCTTTCTCCTTTCCTTGGTTAGGGCTCGAAACGTCTCTATTCCGAATGGGCAACTGAACTCATTATACCCCATTGCCGCGCTGGCGCAAGTTTGCGGGGCAGCCTATAGGGCGCAGAATTCCTCGATTCGCTCCTCCACGATGCGCAGGCTGCCCTCCCAGAAGGGGCGCGTGGTGATGTCGATGCCAAAGCGGGCGGCCAGGTCGGCGGCCGAGCCCTCGCCGCTCTCGCGCAGGAGCTGCCGGTACTGGGGCAGGAAGGCCTCGCCCCGTTCCTGGTACACGCGGTACAGGCCCAGGCCAAAGAGCAGTCCGAAGGCGTAGGGATAGTTGTAGTAGGAACGGACCGGAATGTAGTAGTGGGGCTTCCAGGCCCACATGTAGGGGTGCAGGTGCGCGCCGTCCAAACCGTCGCCGTAGGTGGCTCGCTGGGCGCTGAGCATGATGGCGCAGAGATCGTCGGCCGACAGCTCGGCCTCGGCGCGGCGCCGGAAAACCTCCTGCTCGAAGAGAAAGCGCGAGTAGATGTCGACGATGACCTGGCTGGAATTCACCAGGAAGGCCTCGAGGATGGCCAGCTTTTCCTGGGGGTCGGACGAGCGCGCGAGCATGGCGTTAGTGACGATGGTCTCGTTCATGATGGAGGCTGTCTCGGCCAGGGTCATGGGCCTTTGCCTCTGGAGCATCGTCTTGCCGGCCTGGCATTCGTTGTGGTAGGCGTGTCCCAGCTCGTGGGCCAGGGTCATCACGCCGTCGAGGGTGCCGTCAAAGTTGGCGAACACCCGCGATTCGTCCACGGCGGGCAGGGGCATGCAAAAGGCGCCGCCCCGCTTGCCATCCCGCGGCTCGGCGTCGATCCAGCGCTCGTCAAAGGCGCGCCGGCCAAAGACTTCCAGCTCCGGAGAGAAGGAGGCGAACTGCTCCAGGACAAAATCCTGGACCTGCTGCCAGCTCAGCTTCTCGGCGGATCGACCCACGGGCGCATAGAGATCCCACCAGAGCAGGGCCTCTTTGCCCAGGAGAGAGGCCTTGCGGCGAAAGTAGCGGCGAAAGGCGGGCAGCGAGTCGCGCATGGCGCCCAGCATGGCCTCCAGCGTCTGCCGGTCGATGCGCTCCTGGTCCAGGCTCTGGTGCAGCGAATCCTCGCGGCCCCGGCGCCGGTCGAGCGTGCCGACGGCGCCCTTGACGCCGTTGAGGCAGGCAGCCAGGGGCTCGCGCACGCGTTCCCAGGCGGCCACCTCGACCTCGTAGGCCTGGCGGCGTACCTCCTCATCGGGATCGTTGCGCAGGTTTTGCAGGACGGTGATGGGCAGCTCCTGCACCTCGTCCTCGCGCCGGAAGGCTACCTTGAGCTGCGAAGCCACCACTCCCTGAAGGTTCTGCCAGGCCTTGGCCCCACTGAGCGACAGCTCGGCCGCCAGGGTCTCTTCCGCCTCGCTCATCATGTAGCGGCTCTGTTCCGCCTCCTCTTGCAGGTAAAAGCGGTGGTCGTGGGCGGGGCCGGGCAGGGCCAGGGCCGCTTCGAAACGCTCCCGCTCCCCGGCGGCGGTGCCCAGCCAACCGCGAAAGAGAACCTGCTGGCGCAGGCTGCGCACCAGCATGGCGTCGATCTCGGACAGCGAGCGGCGGGCTTGCTGGTTATAGGAGTTGGTCGACACCTCGGCCCAGACATAGTTGCGCAGCGTCTGCGAGTGGCGGAGCATGGCGTTCATCCCTTCCAGGTACCCGCCGGCCGTGCCGGCCAGGGCCTCGGCGGTAGCCGGGACGGGGCCACCCGGGCCGACCTGGTGGCTCTCCAGGTAGGCGTCGACGGTGTCGAGCAGGCGCCCGAGCTGTGCCATGCCTTCACGAAACTCGGGCGAGTCCAGGCCCGGGTAGACGTTGGACAGGTCCCAATGCGGCAGCTTCTCGGTCACGATGTGTTCCTTTCCGGCGTTTGTCAATATCCTTGCTTCTTGTCCAGGGCATTGAGCAGGGGCTCGCCCTCCAGGTAGCGCGCCAGGTTGTCGGCAAAGAGCGCGGCAGCCCGCTCGTCGTAGCGGGGGGTAAAGCCGGCGACGTGGGGCGAGATGAGGGCATCCTCCATGTCCCAGAGGGGACTCTCGGCGGGCAGTGGCTCCTCCTCGAACACGTCCAGGCCGGCGCCGCCGATCCAGCGCTCCTCCAGGGCGCGCGCCAGGGCCGCCTCGTCGACGATGGCCCCCCGGGCGATGTTGACCAGGTAGGCCGTGGGCTTCATGGCTCGCAGCTCGGCCTCGCCGATGGTGTGGGTGGTGGCAGGCGTCAGGGGCAGGGCCACGACCACGTAATCGCATTGGGGCAGGATCTCGGCCATCTCTTCCGTCCGGTAGATCCGTTCCGGGATCTTGCCCTCGGGGTCGCCGATGCCCTTTTGCAGGTATCCGCCGTCGGCCCGCTTGCCCGAGCGGCTCAGGGCCAGGACGCGCATGCCAAAGGCCTGGGCCAGGCGCGCCACCTCGCGGCCGATGCTGCCATAGCCCAGGATGCCGATGGTGCTGCCCCGCAGCTCGGGGCGCGAATAGGTGGCCCACCGGCCCGCGGGCCAACGGTGGTCGCGCTGGCAGCTCGTCCAGAGGGGCACCCGCCAGCGGTAGGCCAGGATGGAGGCCATGACGTATTCGGCGATGGGCACGGCGTGGATGCCGCTGGTGGTGGTGACTGCCACGTCGCCTTCCATGAGCGGGTGGCCCTCCAGGTGGTCGGCGCCGGCGCTGTGGAGCTGGACCCAGCGCAGCCCGGGCGCCAGCGATAGGAGGTCGTCGGGCATGTTCAGCCCGTACAGGACCTCGACGTCAGGATGGTTTTTGAGGGCGGCTGCCACCTCGGCAGCGTCGTGGCACGTTTCCTGCTCGACGCGCAGGCGGGGCGAGACGGCCCGCAGTTGCGCCAGCAGGTCGTCGCTGAAGCGCATGGTACACAGCACCTGAATCGGTTCCATAACGTTCTCCTTCAGGCAAGTGGTCCCCCCGAACCTTCGAGCCGGCCCGGCGGCCGGCCTGGAGAGGCGCTGTCCATTATACCACAGTGCCGCTTCCACACCAAGAGGATGGGGCCGGGAAGTAAACAGAAAGACTTGCAAAAATGGGCCGTTTCTGCTATCATGCGTCCGTGGCTCATTGCTCGAGGCCTGCCTTCGGCCAGGTGAAGACTTGGCGTCCAAGTCTCCCACGGGCACCGTCGCGTGCCGTCACAATCCCTTCGTGAATCAAGAAAAGAGGAGGAAAGAATGAGAAAACCGGGTGTTGGTTTACTGTTGAGCATGGCGCTCGTCGTCATGCTGCTGGTCACCGCTTGCGGTGCGACCGAGGCCCCACCGGCCGCAGAGCCCACCGCCGCTGTCGAGCCCAGCCCGACGGCGGAGGCGGTTGCCCCAACCGAGGCGGCGCCCGAGGCCGAGACCGACCTGGGCACCGAGGCGAATCCCATCGTCATGTCGTTCGTGCCCTCGGGCGACACGCAAGAGATCATTGCCAGCGGCGACGAGATCGCCGCGGCCATCTCGGAGGCGACGGGCCTGGTCATCGAGGCCAACGTCGGCACCGACTTTGCGGCCGTGCGGGAGGCCATGTGCGCCGCGCAGGCCCACATCGGCTGGCTGAACACCTTTAACTATGTCCTGGCCAACGAGGTGTGCGGCGTGGACGTGGGCCTGGTCACCGAGCGGTTCGGCCTGAGCACCTACCAGGGCCAGTTCATCGTCCGGGCCGACAGTGGCATCGAGACGCTGCAGGACCTGGAAGGCAAGGTGATGTGCTGGGTCGATCCCAACTCCACCTCGGGCTATATCATCCCGCGCATCACCCTGGCGGCCGAGGGCATCGACCCCGACACGGCCTTTTCCCGTACCCTGGAAGCCGGCTCCCACAACAACGTCGTCATCCAGGTGTACAACGGCGAGTGTGATGCCGGCGTCACCTACGTGGACGCCCGCAGCGCCGTCGAGGCCGACTTTCCCGACGTGAACGAGCAGGTCGTTATCCTGGCGACCACGGGCGACATCCCGAACGACAGCGTGTCGTTCATCGAGGAGTTCCCTGCCGACATGCGCCAGCAGATCGTTGACGCCCTGCTGGACTTTGCCTCTACCGAAGAGGGCGTGGCAGCCCTGGAGAACCTCTATTCCATCAGCGGGCTGCAGTCGGCCGAGGACTCGTTCTACGACGCGTTCCGCGCCGACCTGAGCCGGGCCGGCCTCGACATCGAGGAGTTGGCCGAATAGCCTCACGCGAGAAGGGGGGAGAGAGGGACACCTCTCTCCCTCTTTTGTAACCTGGGGAGGAATGCATTGCTGCAGGTAGAGAACCTCACGAAGGTCTTTCCCGACGGCACCGTGGCCCTGAGAAACGTCAGCTTCCAGGTCGAGGAGGGCGAGTTCCTGGCCGTCATCGGCCTGTCGGGCTCGGGCAAGTCCACGCTCCTGCGCTGTATCAACCGCCTCATCGACCCCACGGAGGGGCGCGTCATCTGGGATGGGGTGGACGTGACGGCCGCGCGCGGCAAGGAGCTGCGCCGCATCCGCCGCAAGATCGGGATGATCTTTCAGCAATTCAACCTGGTCAAGCGAAGCAGCGTCATGACCAACGTGCTCTCGGGCCGGCTGGGGTACGCCGACCCCCGGCTGAGCCTCGTCGGCCGGTTCACCGCCGAGGAGCGGCGCATGGCCCGCCGGGCGCTGGAGCGCGTGGGCATCGAGGAAAAGGCCGATAACCGGGCGGACCAGCTCTCGGGCGGCCAGCAGCAGCGGGTGGGCATTGCCCGGGCGCTGATGCAAGAGCCGCGCCTGATGCTGGCCGACGAGCCCGTGGCCAGCCTGGACCCGGTGCTGGCCCACTCGATCCTCCAGTACCTGGAGCTGCTGAACCGCCAGGACGGCATCACCGTCCTGTGCAGCCTGCACTTTCTCGACCTGGTGCATCGCTATGCCACGCGCGTCATCGGGCTGAAGGCCGGCGAGCTGGTGTTCGACGGGCAGCCCGCGGAGCTGACCCGGGAGCGGTTCAAGGAGGTGTACGGAGAAGAGGCCGAGGTGGTCTCGGTCGGTGGCATGGATGCGGACCTGGGATAGGCGGGGCGGAACCCCATGACAGAACAGAACGGGCAAGGCAGCGCGGCTCCCCGTCCCGGGGTCTCGCCCCTGACCGCGGCCCTCTTCTCGCTCCTGGTGCCCGGGGGCGGGCAGTTCCTCCTGGGCAGGCGGCAGCGGGGCCTGGGCTTTTTCCTCGCCATCGCCATCCTGGGCGCCTTGATCGTGGCGCTGGGCGCCGTAGCGCTGCTGGCGCCCCTGGTCCTGCTGTGGCTGTGGGCGCCCCTGGACGCCTGGCGCGTGGCGGCGGGCCGCCCGGCCAGGCTCACGGTCCCCGTTCTCCTGGCGGTTCTCATTTTCTACGGCCTGGGCGTCCAGGTCGTGGAGGTCCGGCCCGACCGGCTCGTCGGCGGCTGGTCGTCGGTCCGCCCCTTTTTGGTAGCTCTGACCGAGCCGGAGCTGCTGGAATACCCCACCGAAGACCGGCTCGGGTTCGTCCCCTTCCAGGTGCCGTGCGTCGATCCGCTGCCGCCGGTGACCCGATCGGCGTCGGAGGATCCGCGGATCACGACGAGCGTGGCCTGCGCGCAGGTGGGAGACACCATCCAGCTCACGGGCGAGGGCTTTTTCCCCGACCTGGAGGGCGACCTGCTGTGGGTGAATCCCATCGGCGACGTGCAGCGAGTGCTGGCCGAGCGGCAGCCCCTCCGCTTCCGGACCGACGAGGAAGGGCGCTTCCAGATCCAGTTCGAGGTGCCCCTGGCCGTGCCCCTCACCCAGATGCCCGCCGAGGGCGACACCCAGACGCACATCATCCGCGCCCTCCAGCAGCGGCCCTATGGCACGCCGCAGCCCACGCAGACCCTCGACCTGGTCCTGGAAAAGATTGGCGAGACCGTGGCCCTGGCCTTCATGGCGACGGTGCTGGGCATGGTCCTGGCCCTGCCCATCAGCTTCCTGGCTGCCCGGAACCTGATGTGGGCCAACCCCGTGACGAGGGCCATCTATACCGTGGTGCGCGCCTTCCTGAACATCGTGCGCTCCATCGAGACGCTCATGTGGGCCATCGTCTTTGTCGTCTGGGTGGGGGTGGGGCCCTTTGGCGGCATGCTGGCCCTGACGCTGCACACCATTGCCGCCCTGGGCAAGCTCTACTCCGAGGCCATCGAGAGCATCGACCCGGGCCCCATCGAGGCCATCCGCGCCACGGGGGCCAGCTTTCCCCAGATGATCGTCTATGGCGTGCTGCCCCAGATCGTGCCCACCTTCCTGTCCTTCACCCTCTATCGCTGGGACATCAACGTGCGGCTGTCGACGGTCATCGGCCTGGTGAGCGACGCCGGCCTGGGGTTCCTGGTCATCCAGTGGATCCGCCTCAACCGCCTGCGCTCCATGGCCACGGCCATCATCGCCATCGTCCTGGTGGTGGCCATCCTGGACTATGTGTCGGGCTGGCTGCGGGAGCGGGTCATCGTCGGGACGCCGGCGGGGCGCGGGCCCGGCCCCCTGCGGCGCGCCGTCACCACCGTGCTCCTCCTGGCCCTGTTCGTGGCCGCCTTTGCCTGGTCGTGGAACGTGTCCGAGATCGAGCCCGTGGAGCTGGTGCGCGGCGCCCGGGGTGGCATGCGCATGCTGGGCGAGTTCATCGTGCCCGACATGTTTAGCCGGGAGGCGGAAGAGCTGTCGGTGAGCCAGACGCTGGCCGTGCCCTGCGGCCTGGCCGAAGCCCCGCCGCAGGAGGGGGATGGACCCCGTGTGGAGCTGTCGACGACGTGTGGGGAGGTGGGCGATCCGCTGGTCATCCGCGGCCACGACCTGCCGCCCAACATGGCGGTGTCGGTGCGCTGGGCCTTCGAAGACGCCTACCTGCGGGTTCACCGCAACTGCTGCACCACCGATGCCGAGGGCAACCTGGAATGGGAGACGACCATCCATCCGCTCCTGGAGGTCGACCCGGAGGAGGGGGAGGCCGAGCCCGGGCAGGTGGTCATCACCTGGCAGGAAGAGTCGGGCCTGCCGCGCTTCAGCGACTCGTTCAAGGAGGTCATGCGGCTGTCCCTGGTGACGCTCCTCATGGCGCTGCTGGCCACCACCCTGGGCGCGGTCTTTGCCGTGCCGCTGAGCTTTTTGGCGGCGAGCAACGTCATGAGCCGCACGGCCATCGGCCGGGGCATCTACTACCTGTTCCGCACCATCTTTAACCTGACCCGCTCCGTGGAGCCCATGATCCTGGCCCTCATCGCCTCGGCGTGGGTGGGCATCGGCCCCTTTGCCGGCGTCCTGGCCCTGGCGGCCAACAACATCCCCAACCTGGGCAAGCTCTTTTCCGAGTCCATCGAGGAGATCGACGCCGGGCCGGTGGAGGCCGTCACCGCCACGGGCGCCAGCCGCCTGCAGGTGCTGGCCTATGCCTTCGTGCCGCAGATCATCCCCCGGTTCCTGGCCTTTATCCTTTACCAGTGGGACATCAACATCCGCATGTCCACGGTCATCGGCTACGTGGGCGGCGGCGGCATTGGCCAGTTCTTTCGCGTCAACGTGCAGCTCAACCAGTACGACGCCGCGGGCATGGCGGTGTGGGCCATCGTGTTGATGGTGTGGAGCATGGACTGGCTGAGCGCCAAGGCGCGGGAGCGGCTGGTTTAGCGATGGCCCGGCGCGAGGACCGGCGGGCGCCGGGCCGGCTCACGCTAAAGGTCATCCTCGACTTTGACGGGACGCTGACGGCCGAGGAGACGCAGGCCCGGCCGCTGGCGGAGCGGTCGCTGCAGACGCTGGCCCGGGAGGTCCTCGACGCGCCCCTGGCCGAGCTGGCCGCGGCCTACGAGGCGACCCGGGAGCGCCTGCTGGCCCATTCGGAGCGCTATTGGTGGGAGGTCAACGGCCTGGTGGCCTCCTACTGCGACGAGGGCGCCTTTATCCTGAACACGACGACGCTGCAGGTGATGCTCCGCGAGGAGCCGGCCTACGCCGCCGCCGTGGCGGCCCGCTTCCCCCGGGCCGAGTACGACCCCGTGGTCGACTGCACCAACCACCTCTTTCACCGCCACACGGCCGAGCTGCCCCCTGCCTTCCGGCCGGCGGCCCGCCGGGTGCTGGAGGCCCTCATCCGCCGGCCGGAGACTGAGCCCGTGGTCCTCACCAACTCGCTGGGGGACAAGGTGGCGCGGCACCTGGGCACCCTGGGGCTGCCGGGCCCGGTGTCGATCCTGGGCGACACGCGCCAGTACGCCATGGACCCCGGCTGGCACCACCGCTTTCCCCACCCGGCGCTGGGGCCCATCCAGGTGTGGCCCCTGTCAGCGGAGAGGTCCGTGGATCTGCGCCGGCCGATCTATTACCACGCCCTCCAGGCCGCCATGGCCGATGGCTCGCGGCTGGCCGTCGTGGCCGACACCCTGTCGCTGCCCGGCGCCCTGCCGCTGCTCATGGGCATCCCCTTCTACCTGCTGCGTACGCCCTATACGCCCGCCTGGTGCGCCGCGGCCGTCGCGTCGCATCCGCTGGGGCGGGTGCTGGAGGATCTGGGGGAGCTGCCCGGGGCGCTGTAAGGCGGTGTGGTGGGGGCGCGGCCTCGGGCCCCTGCTTTGCGTTCCCCGGCACTTGATGTATAATGAGACCCACTGGAGGTTAGGACAGAACAGCCGTGCCTACCGTCTTGCAGACCTTTCGCCACCTGCGCCGCTATCAGCAGGTGGGACGCATTCTCACCCGCTACGGTTTTGGCTACTTCCTGACGCAGTTGGGCATCGGCCGGGCCATCGCCCCCGGCATAGAAAAGCTGCGCTTCAGCTCGGCCGAGATCCTGCGCGCCACGCCGCCGGAGCGGCTGCGCATGGTGGTGGAGGAGCTGGGCCCCACCTTTATCAAGCTGGGCCAGATCCTGAGCACGCGCGGCGACCTGCTGCCCCCCGAGTTCATCCACGAACTGGAAAAGCTCCAGGATACGGTGCCCCCCACCGACTTTGCCCTCATCCAGGCCCAGGTGGAGCGGGAGCTGAAAAAGCCCCTGGCCGAGGTCTTTCCCCACTTTGACCCCGTGCCCGTGGCCTCGGCGTCGCTGGGGCAGGTGCACTATGCCACGCTGGCCGACGGCCAGGAGGTGGCGGTCAAGGTGCTGCGGCCGGGCATCGATCGGATGATCGAGACCGACCTGGACATCCTGCTGGAGCTGGCGGCCCAGGCCGAAAAGCGCACCGAGTGGGGGCGCTACTACAGGGTCCTGCCGCTGGCCCGCGAGTTTGCCGACACGCTGCGCGCCGAGCAGAATTACGAGCAAGAGGGCCTGAACATGGACCGCTACCGGCAGATGTTTGCCGGGGTGGGCTACATTCGCGTGCCCTGGGTCCACTGGGACACGACCACGCGGCGCGTGCTCACCATGGAGCGCATCCAGGGAGTCAAGATCACCGACGTGGCGCGCCTGGAGGCCGCCGGGCTGGACCCGGCCCTCGTCGCCCGGCGCAACATCGACCTGGTTCTGAGGGCCATCCTCCAGGAGGGCTATTTCCACGCCGACCCCCACGCCGGCAACTTTCTTGTGCTGCCCAACGAGGTCATTGCCCTGGTGGACTTTGGCATCATGGGCGAGTTGGACGACGTGCAACGCATGGGGCTGGTGCAGATGTTCGTGGGGCTGTTTCGCGTGGACGCCGCGCGGGTGGCCCGCGGCATGTCGGATCTGGGCATCGCCACCAACGCCGCCGACATGCGCAAGCTGACCCGCGACCTGGATCACCTGCGCATGCGCTACTACGGGCTGGACCTGGAAAAGATCCACGCCCATTCCTTCTTCGAGGACCTCATGGCGCTGGCCTTTGCCAACCGCCTGATCATGCCCAGCGACCTGGTGCTGGTGTTCAAGACCATCGCCATGATGGAGGGCATCGGCCTGCAGCTCGACCCCGAGCTGAACATCTTTGACGAGGTGGAGCCCTACGTGCGGGAGGTGCTGCTGGAGCTCGAGTCGCCGGTGGCCCGCCTGAAAGAGCTGGCCGAGCAGATGCGCGAGTCGTCGCAGGCGGCCATGATGCTGCCCCGGCAGCTGCAGCGCATGCTGGAGCAGATCGAGTCGGGCGAGAGCAACCTGCGCATCGAGCTGCGGGGCCTGGAAAAGCCGACGCGGCGGGCGACGGCCGCGGCCAACCGCCTGGTGCTGGCCATCCTGGCCGTGGCCTTTGTCATCGGCCCGGCGCTGCTCATCCCCCACTGGGCTACCATCTTTCCCGAGTGGCAGACGGGCGCCGCGATCCTGATCCTGGGCGGCTTTGGCCTGTCGGTCCTCATCACCCTGGGGCTCATCGTCTCGGTGCTGCGCCGGGGAAACTGAAGGCAACCGTGAGACTATGAGCGATCCCCAGAATACAATAGCCCTCATCGCCTCGATGATCCTCGTAATCGTCGGGCTCATCGGCACCGTCGTGCCGGGCATTCCCGGGACGATCCTGATCTTCCTGGGGGCGCTGCTGTACGGCTTCCTGGAAGGCTTTCAGGCCGTGGGCTGGCCGACGCTGGTCGTGCTGGGCCTGCTGACGGTGGTGGCCACCACCGCCGACGTCTGGGCAACCAGCGTGGGCGCCCGCCTGGGCGGTGCCAGCGGTTGGAGCATCGTGGGCGGCATGGTGGGGGGGCTCGTGGGGCTCATCGTCTTCACGCTGCCGGGGGCGATCATCGGCGCGCTGGTCGGGGTGCTGGCCGTCGAGATCCTGCGCGCCAGGGACTGGCGCCAGGCGCTCAAGGCGAGCGG
>JAAYZQ010000308.1 GCA_012514775.1 Anaerolineaceae bacterium | reverse complement strand
CGCGGTGGGCGATTCATCGCCAAAGAACCGCGCTGAAGCGCGCACTACGAACGGGCTCTCGACAGCCTGCAGGATCGTAGTGGGCGATTCATCGCCAAAGAACCGCGCTAAAGCGCGCACTACGAACGGGCTCTCGACAGGCTGCTAGCAGAAAGTGGTAAAGAGCCAATGGCGGCGGACCCAGGTCAATCGCTCTTGATCCCCGGGATGATGTACTGGACGTTGCGGTAGGACTTGACCTGCGGCCCGACGTTGTCTTTCAGCAGGTTGCCGGAAATGTGCATCAGCGTATCGTCATAGTCGCTGTCGATGCCCATGCTGGCCAGGCAGGGATAGTGGTGGTGCAGCAAGCCGGCTTCCTGCTCGGCATCGTCGGCCGAGACGCCGACCAGCCCCTGGGCCACGTGCCGGGCGCAACCACACACGGCGTCGCGCACGACTTCCGCGCCGGTGATGGTTTTCGTGTGCGGGTCCAGGGTCAGGTGCAGCTCGGGCCGCCCGAAGTAGCGGGCAAACTCCGAGATCCACGGGTCCTCGTACTGGATGCGCTTTCGCCGGGCAATCATGTACTCGGTTTCGGTCAGCGAACAGAGGGGCTTGGGCGTCACACAGGTCACGCCAATGTCCTCCAGCCAGCCCCGCAACTGCTGAGCCAGCCCGCGCGGCAGCCAGGCCTCGTTGTCCACGGGGGCGATGACCGCCGTGGCCCCGGTCATGCGCGCGATGTCGGGCAGCAACTCGGCCACGCCCGGATGCTCGCCAAAGGCCAGGACAAGGTCAGCCGCGGGCAGGGCGTCGGGTAAAAAGTCTTCCGGATAGTCGAGGACCGGCGGCAGAACGGCCGGAGCCAGCCAGGTCTCGATGGTCCACTCCGAGGGACCGTGGGCGCGCACGTTTGCCACGTGGCGATGGCCATAGTCACCCGACACGACGGCCAGGATGCGCATCGCTTTGGCTTCTCTCATCATATCTCCCCTTCTCGGCAAAAGTAGATGGCAAACTCCCGGTGGTCCTTGCGTGTGACCCAGTGGGAAATGCCAAGGCTGGATGCCTTGTCCACGACGGGAGCCGGCATGAAAGGCGCGACGAGCTTGTAGATGTCGCCCCGGGCCAGGGTCTGCAGATCGGCGATGACCTGGTTGACCGGCTGTTCTCCCGCCGCCAGCATGGCCCCGGCGTCCAGGCCGGCCACCACCCGGGCCTCCGAGAACCAGCCGGGCCGGTCCGTCGTGTAGGCCGCGGCATCGCCGGCCGCCAGGGGGTCCTGCCCCACCTCGGTTCTGAGGCGGTTGATCAGCTCCTCGACTGCCACGCCGCCGATGGCGGCCGCCTGCTGCAGCGTCGTGATGCGGGCGATGGTCTTGCGCAGGACCGGGTTTCTCAGCTTCTCGAAGGCAGGCACGTAGCCGATCAGGAGCTGTTCCAGATGTGGAAAGGCCTCCAGTAGTTCTGCAACTTTCGTCTTGGGTGTGATGGTGATCTCGGGCATGTTCGACGTCCTCTACGCGTACGATAGAATGCGCTTTTCACCTTCCAGCGCCCTGTAGCCGGTCAGGTCTTGCGAGACCTCCAGCGTGCCCAGATACTCGCCGTCTGCATCGCGGAGGGCAAAATACTCGATGTGAATCATCCTGCCCCCCATATTGATCCAGAACGGCGCCCGGTTTTGCCTGCCGCTTCTGAAATCCTCCAGGATCTTTTCCACGATGTGGGCGCTGGCCGGCGGATGGCACTGGCGCACGTCGCGGTTGAGGATGGCCCGGTTCCTCTGAAAGATGCGATCGCTGCTCTGGGAAAAGTACTTGACCCGGTCATCCCTGTCCACAAAGGTAATATCGACGGGCAGTGTGTTCAGGACGGCCACCAGCTCTTGCATCGAGAAGCTCCCGGTGGGCAACTGGATCCTGCCCCCTTGCAGTTGGGTGGCTTCGGGGGCGGCGGACTCTATCCCTGCCGGGGCCCACTCCACCGGGGGATCGTACAGGCAGTAGCCAAACTCGGGCGTCTGCTTCTGAATCTCGTACCAGTCGCCGTCGGAGAGGGCATCCATGAGCATGGGAAAGAGGATCTCTTCCTCCTTGACAATCATCTCGGCCACGCCCTTGACCGCCGGTTCCAGGACGAGCTCGCGCGAGGCCTGAAGCTCCTCCCGGGTGATGCCCGGCGTCTTCAGGACGTCGAGGCTGCCCCGCAGCAGGTCCCTGATCTCGTCGTGCTTGCCCCACATGACCTTGGGCGGCCCGAACACGCCGGTCCGCTCCAGGTAGGGGAACAGAAGGTACTCCTTGCGCAGGTAGTGCTTTTCCACGTCCAGGAGCTGGTTAAAGAGGCCGATGAGATCCAGGGTTGTGGCCTCCAGACGGTCGTCGCCGATGGCATCCAGGGCAGCGAACCGGGTGCGTGCCTGGTAGATCACGCCCCGCAGCGCCTTGTTTTCCTGCAAGAGAACGTCCACGGGGTGGCCTTCAGGGATCGACCGTGAAGCGCTGAGGTCGACGTTGCCATGCAGCACCGCAGAGTGGACGTCACAGAGCTTGAGCACCTCCTCCTGGGGCAATCCCTCCTCGATGAGCTCCTGCTCTACCTCCACGACCTCACCATAGGGGATCGTGCCCAGGGTCCGAACGAGCTCCTTCTGGACGCTATCCTGCGATTCCCCGGCGTGGAGCTTGAGGATCAGCTCTTTCAGCCGCGCCTTTCTGAATCTGGAGTTGTCGATATTCTTGCTCACAAGTTCCTCCTCAATGAGCCGTCCAGGCTATGGGCCCATTCTACACACGAAAGCGGGGAAGGGGTATGACATCGGTCACACGGGGGAAAGAAAACAGGCCCCAGGGCAGCCGGCCGCTCGTGGGCGGCATCGACGCCAGGGGCACGCTGAAGCTCCTGTATGGCTTCATAGCCGGTCGAAGAAGGCCGCCCGGCGGCACGATGTCGTCTCTGCTCGGTCAGATGCGCGACGAGGAGGCCAGCGAGGGCATGGGCGAGAAGCAGTTGCGCGATGAGGAGCTTCTTCGCGTGGGTGATGATACGGCTGGCGAGCCGCGAGCTCATGGGTCGGCGCGGACGCGGCTCGCCAGCCGTATCCTTCGAGCGGGTATCTACCACTCCTCTAGCAGCCTGTCGGAGAAGGGAACGATTCTCACTGCTAGTAACGACTTCAGTCGTTTCTAGACGGCTAAAGCCGTTACTACGAACCCTCTCCGACAACCTGTTAGTGCAAGAGGAACCTGGCACCGCCCTCCAGGATCTGCTCCAGGGCGGGGCTGGCGAGCATCTGTGGCAGCCCGGCCGAGAGCACCAGAAAGCGGAGCGTCCAGCCGCCCACCAGGCACGAGGCTACCCCAAACAGGGACACGGCGAGGGTCGCCCGGTTTTTCACCAGGCCGCTGAGCTGCAAGAGGCACACCAGG
>JAAYZQ010000307.1 GCA_012514775.1 Anaerolineaceae bacterium | reverse complement strand
GCATCATCATCCTCTATCACTCCATCGCCATGGCCGTCGTCGCCATCGAGACCTACATGATCACCGGTCTGCTGGCGATGCGGGCGTTCTACCGACGTGCGGTGCGCCTGTTGATGACCGCCGGCTACTGGCTGGCGGCGGTCTTTGGGCTGGCGTTTGCCTATTGGGGCCACAACTGGGCGTTTCACGGGTTGTACATCGCCGGGCTGACCCTCGTCTTCCTGGCCGGTGTCTTGCTGACCATTGCCCTCTGGCCCTGGGATAGGGCCTATTACCAGCCCGACCCGGCCCATGCCCGCACCCGTGGGGGGTTGGATCTGGAGCGCCTGGCCTTTTTCACGACCGCCGCGACTACCGTCATCTCGGCGGCCTTTGGGGCCGTCCCCGGCTCCTACTTTGGCAACGGTTTCACAGCTTTTCTGGCCGAAGACATCATCCGCTTGCCGCAGAAGACCACGATGGAGTACTCGATCATCGGCCACCTGCACATCATGCTGGCCCTCATCGCCGTCATGCTGATGCTTATCATTGGGCGCTGGTTGGACTTTCGCGGCATCCTGCAAAAGATCGCCATGCCGCTGATCATCCTGGGCACCCTTGTGCTGAACCTGGGTGTATGGGGCGTAGTCACCCCGCTGGAGCCCATCGCGCACATGGTCATCTATGTCGGGGCGACTCCGGCGATGCTCGGGGCGCTGATGTTGGTCATTTATGGCTGGGACCATTTGATCCGGGAGGGCATCGCCGGCCTCCCGAGGGCCACTTTGGGGCAGAAAATCGGGGCGCTGCTCCGCGACCCGCTGCGCTTCGGACCGCTGTGGCAGATGGTCTTCATGAACTTGACCGTGAGCGGTGTGGGGATCTTGTACGCCGTTCGCCTGGACGAGATCTTTCGAATGTGGCCGGCCCGCGAGGAGCGCATCGAGCTGACCGGCCACTGGCACGTCCTTGCGGCCATCGTCGCCACCATCATTCTCCTCTACTATGGCGACATGATCGGCCTCAGCGGCAAGCTTCGCAGGTGGTACGGCTGGAGCATCATCCTACTTTCCGACCTGGCCTTTCCGGCCGTGACCGTCCTGGAGACCAAGCGCCTTTTCATTTCCGAGGCCGCCCAGCAGCCGCTGGTCACCGCCGCCACGTTGGTGGTCGATTTCGGGCTGGGGATGCTGCTGGTCGTCCTGGCAATGGTCATGGCCTGGCGCCTGGTTGACCTGTTCAGATCGAAGGGGCGGTGGGCGGAAGAAGCCGCTCAAGAGATCTCTACGGAGGTGGCCAGGTGAAGCGTCTCGTCCCGGCCTTGATCGTGGCTGCGGCTCTTCTGGTGGCGTGTGGTGCCGCGGATCGGGATGCGCCCGTCCCGACCTTTGAAACAGGCGTGGACCCGAGCGCCTGGGCGCGGGTGTCGGCAGGGGTGTTTCTCTCGGGCCAAGAAGCCGGCCCCGTCACCATCGATTACGACTACGAGATCCTCGTCACGGATGTCACCGTCGCCTCGTACGTGGAGTTCCTCAACGCGGCGGTGGCCGACGGGGCCGTGGAGATCGGCGCGCAGGCTGTGACGAGTTCTTATCCCGGCGATAGTTATGGCGGCCTTAACCACGAGCTGCGCATCGACCCGGGTGACTATCCGCTCGTCCCCCTGGACGATCCGGCGTCGCGCTTCACCTTCGATGGCCAGGTGTTTGCCGTCAAGAGCGACTGGCAAAACCATCCCATGACGAATGTCACCTGGTTTGGCGCCCGTGCCTATTGCTCATATTACGGCTGGCGCTTGCCGACCGAGATGGAGTGGGAAAAGGCGGCACGAGGCACAGATGGGCGCCCCTATCCCTGGGGCGGCGAGCTCACTCCTAACCACGCCAACTTTTACAATAGCCGCGACCCTTTTGAGGACATGTCGACTTTTGGCTCCCGCACGACACCGGTTGGTTTCTACGGCGGCGAGACCCATGAGCGCCTGATGACCTACGACGCTGCGAGCCCTTATGGCCTGTATGACATGGCCGGGAACGTCTGGCAGTGGACCGGCGATGTCATCCCCGGCTTGAGCGACCGATTCATGCGCGGCGGCTCGAAGGATAGCTATGCCAGGGACCTGCGCGTCTGGGTGCGCAACAGTGCCCCACCGATGTACTACGGTCCGGGCGTGGGCTTTCGCTGTGCCCGGCAGAACTAACCGCGCTCAAGAGGGTTCGACTTTATTGGCCTCGCTTTGCATCGGTTGGGCCAGCATCCTCATCGGCCTGAGCGCCGGCTACCTGCGCCTGCTCGCCGTGCTGACCACGGGGCTGCTCCTGTTGGCCCTTGCGACCTTTCGCCTACAGTCGGAGCAGGTCGCGTTCGGATTGTTCAAGTGCGCCTCGATGTACATGCTCGGCGGGATGGCCATCCTGGTCCTGAGCGCTTTTGGAGCAAGGGGGATTGGATTTCTGTGCCGTACACCGTCTTCTCAGGGAAGGACGATGCGGTGGAAGGCGTAGTGTTGCGCGCTGAGCTCGCTCAGGACGGTCGCCAGGGCCTGGACTGACTGCGTGCAGTCGCCGCCGCCGTCGTGCATGAGGACGACCACCCCGGGAAAGATGTTGCTCAGGATATAGTCCGAGATGGCGCGTGTACCCGGGCGCCGCCAATCCTGGGGATCCACGTCCCACAGAACGATGTCGTAACCCAGGGCGGCCGCGTACAGCAAGGCAGTGTCGTCGGCGAGCCCGTAGGGAGGGCGCAGGTAGCGGGCATTGTTCTCGTGCGTGGACAGGTCTCCGGCGGCGTTGACAATCGCCTGTTCTGTCTGGCCGATCTGGAACAGGAATGCCTCCTGGCTGATACCGGCCAGCGACGCGTGATCGTAGGAGTGGTTACCCACCGTATGGCCGGCCTGCAATTCCATGCGAAGTGCGCCAGGGAAGAACTCGACTTGCTCGCCCACGACAAAAAAGGTGGCCCTGGCATCGTACCTGGCCAGCAGGTCGAGCACCTGTTGTGTATACTCGCTCGGACCATCGTCAAAGGTCAGGTAGACGATGGGCCGGCCGTCTTCCGTATAGGTTGGCAGGTTCAGCAGCTCCGCCAGGCCCTCCATACCCATGACGTCTATGGCAGAGGGAAGCGGGGTAGGCGTGGCCAGCGGCGGGTTGGGATCGCCCAGAAGCTCCCAGGTCGCCTCGTCCACCTCGCCGCTCGGGTGCAGCCCTTGCGATAGCTGAAAGGCGACGACTGCCTTGCGCGTCTCCTCGGTGTAGAGGTCGTGGTCAGGATCTTTGTAGCCGAGCCAGCCAACGCTGGCCAGCCGGCGGTGCAGCTCTTGTACCAGT
>JAAYZQ010000306.1 GCA_012514775.1 Anaerolineaceae bacterium | reverse complement strand
GACGAAGCTGATGACGTTGGTGGTGCCCGCAGACGGCGGAACCTGCTCGTGTCGGGTTTGTTGCAGTGCGATGAGGCCCTCTCTGATATCGTCGTCGGTGACGAGGGGAGCCTGAAAACGTGTCAGGCTGCCGCCATCGGCCACGGCGACGAAGCTGCCCCGACCGGGCAGGTGCTGCGCTCCACTCTGAGGCTGGCCGGTGGCCAGGCTGGCTTCCTGGCCGCTCACGCACATGCCGACGAGGCGACATGGCAGGTTGGCCAGAACGGAACCGGAGATCACTGTGGCGGTGGGCCGCTGGGTGGCAAAGATGCCGTGGATGCCGACCTCGCGGCCCTCGCGCGCCAGGCGCACGAGCTCGGGCTCAAGGCCGCGCCAGCGTTCCAGAACGTTGGCCAGCTCATCGACGACGAGGACGACGTGCGGGTGGGTGATGGGATGGCTGGCAGCCAGGCGGCGTTCCATCTCGCCGACGACGTGGCCTACGGCGGCCGGCCACGCGTCGGGATCGGTCGCCGGTGGGGCCAGCAGGTGAGGCAATCGGCTGAATCGGGCCAGGTTGAACGCCTTCCCGTCGATGAGGGCGACCTGGAGGTCGCGTTGGGCATTGAGGGCGGCCAGGCTGAGGACGATGGAGGACAAAAGGACGGTCTTGCCGCTGCCGGTGGTGCCGGCAACGAGCATGTGGGGCGTGACCTCGGATGCGAGATCTCCGAGGAGCACGCGGCCGGTCTCGTCGATGCCCAGGAGGAACGGCAACCCGGTGGCCGCCAGACGCTGTCCGCCAGACGGGCCCTGAGCCTCCAACTGGCGACGTGCGCGAACGAGCAGACCGGCGAAGGCAATGTCTCGAGCCAGGCGGGCGGGCAGCGGAATCTCTACATAAACACGGCCGCGCCGGTCCTGGGCGACGTAGGCGCGGCGGTCGCCGAGGGCGGCGCGAATCTCGCGCTCGCGGGCCTCGACGGTCGCAATCTTGACGCCGCGGCCGACCTGGATGAAGAGCCGGGCTGAGCGCGGCAGGAGATCCACGCCGGCGGGCTGCACCGCCAGGTCGTGGCTTTGCAGGCAGGCCACGAGAGCCTGCTGCCGGGCGGCGCACCAGTCAAAGTGCGCGGCGAAGCGCGTCGCGCGGGACTGGGGACCCAGGCTGAATTCGGCCCCGATCGCAAGCCTCCCTTGGTGGGCGCTCCCTGAGACAGGAGCCCGTCGCCGCCAGAACATGGCCGTTACTCCTGGCCGAGCACGCGGTAGCCAGGCGCCACGGTGTCGTACTCGGGCGACTGGACTGTAGGCGCCGGCCAATAGCCGGGCGCCTGGAGCTGTGGGGCGCTGCCGCCCTGGATGACCACGACAGGCGGATATGCGCGGCTGGACTGCTGCGAATTGTCGAGCGGCTCCTCTTCACGGCGCCGGCGTCCGATGAGCACACTGACCAGTAGCACGCCCATGGCCGGCAGGCTGGCAAGGATGCCGATGCCGACCCCGATGACGATGGCGAGGGCATCGGTGCTCAGTTTCTTGCCGATCACGATGGCCAGCGTGACGGCGAAGGCAATGCCGATCATCATGGCTACGGTACCGAGGGACGGACCACCGCCGTCACTCCAGTGGATGTCCATGCCGCCTCGTTCGTCCGAGTTCATTTACAACGTCCTTTCTATCCTGACCGGGCTGCAGGCTCGTGGTGGCCGTTGTGGCCGGCGATGACATATTGGCCGCTATCGGTCCTTTGCAGCAAACCATCGGCCGTCATGTCGCGCAGGATGGTATTGATCGTGGTCTTCGAGCGGCCAACCCTGCTGGCCAGCTCGCGCTGGGTGACGGTCTGTCCGTCCGGCGCGGACAGGATGGACAGGATGCCATCCACGAGGGCTTGCCTGTCCTGTCCGGATCCGGACATCTGTCCTGTCCGGGCCTGGACAGCGGACGAGCTGTCCTGTCCAGGTGACCGGACGCCCGATTCGCGGCCGTCCCGG
>JAAYZQ010000305.1 GCA_012514775.1 Anaerolineaceae bacterium | reverse complement strand
TGGAAACGACGGCATTGCTGGCGATCTATGCCGCGGGAATGGCGATTGCCTGGCGCGTCTGGCCGCCCTTGGGCCTGGTCTACCTGGCCGTTATTCTCGCCAGCAATCTACTTTTCATGGCCCTTGTCTGTCCTTACTGCAGTCACCTCGAGACCATGAGCTGCCACAGTGGCTACCACCTCGTGGCGCGCTTTTTCCCGCGTCGAGATGGCAAGACCTTTGCCCGGCAATTTCAGCGCAACATGGCAGTCATGTACCCCGTGTGGGCCTTGCCACCCCTTGCCGGCCTTTACGGCCTGCTCCAGGGGCTGGACTGGGGACTCCTGGCGTTGGTGCTGCTGTTCTGCCTGCTTGGTTTTGTCATCCTGCCCCTTGCCTCCCGGCACCTCTGTGCCGGCTGCGCCAACGCCGCCGATTGCCCGCGTGGAGCGCCGCGCCAGGGTTTGTCGACGCTCGAATCCCAGGACTAACCGAAGGACTCGATCGCGGCACGGAGATCCGAATGGATCTCGAGGAACATGTCGAACCCTGCCGAGGCGAGCACCTGGGAGACCCGGGGTGAGGGTTTGAGCAGCTTCAGGTTGGGCGACTGGTACGTGCCGGCGGCGATCCGAGCGCGCACCTCGTTGTCGTTCTCGCCTGCATCCGCTGCCCGCAGCATGGCAAAGATCTGGTGGATTGCCCGCAGCCCGCTGCTGCTGATGTACTTGACCTTGCTCAGATCCAGGAGCATGTGGCGGCTGCCGGCCTCGTACGCATCCGCGGCCTGCTGCTGCAACTGCTCGTGGGATTCCATGTCGAGGTCGCCATCCAGGTGAAACACTGTAACCGGAACTCGTCCCGTATGCGTTGTCGTGTGGATCTGCATCGTTCGTGACCCCTCCTTCGAAAACGAAACGGCCTCCCTGCACTCCCTGGCAGGAGCCATGACCGAGACCGTGAAGCGCCTCAATACTACCGCGCCTCGGGCCATCTGTCAAGTTATAGTTTCGTAAGAAGTGTCGCCGGGCATGCCCGTGCGAGTGACGCCCTCGGTTGACGCCTGCCGGCCTCGGTGCTATAATCGGCCGGAGCTCGGTCGATTTGGAGGCACGGCATGGTCAGGAATGGCAGGCAGGACAGGCGCATCGTGGTGTGCCCCGATGGCCCCTATGTGGTCCACGGGCACGTCCCCCTGGTATACAAGGAGCAGGTGGTTTCAGAGTACGGGGAACCCCTGACCTGGAGGACCGTGCGCGTCATCGAGACGCCCGAGACCTACGAGCTGTGCCGCTGCGGCCAAACGCAGTTTCCGCCATTCTGCGACGTGAGCCACGCCCTCGTGGAATTCGACGGCACGGAAACCGCCGAGCCCAACACGACGGCAGAGCGCCGCGCAACCCACAAAGGCGGGCCGGGGATCGTCGTGCGTCGCGACTGTTCGCTGTGCACCGGCTCGGGCTTTTGCGGCAACCGGGTGACCAACGTCGAGGAGATGGTGCTTGACAGCCAGGACACCCGGGTGCGGGCGCTCGTCATGGCCATGATCGAGCGCTGCCCCTCCGGCTCGTATACCTATGCCCTGGCCGAAGGCGAGCCCGACGTCGAGCCCGACCTCCCACAACAGGTCGCGGTGACGGTCGAGAAGACCGCCGACGGCTCCATCGTCGGGCCCCTGTGGGTAACCGGTGGCATCCCCATCGAGCGGGCGGACGGCAAGTTCTTTGAGGTTCGCAACCGGGTTACCCTCTGCTGCTGCGGGCATTCGAAGAACAAGCCCCTGTGCGACGGCGCCCACCGGACCCCGCCCGGGCTCCGGACCTGGGAGTCGTGCTTTGACGAGCATTGACTCTTGGTCGTTTTGCTGGTAGAATCGTTGCAGTCTTGACCCTCTGCCGCACCTCGGGAATGCCCACTATTCGGCTGAGGCGGCACCCGGCATCGTTCGCCGCCCGCCCGTCGTCGCTGCCGGCAACTCTCCGACCCTGCTGCGCGGGCAGGCAGGCTAGAGGGCCTGGTGCTCCGTCCGGGCAATGATCTCGTCCTGTAGCGCCTTGCTCAGATCGCAGAAATAGTCGCTGTAGCCCGCCACG
>JAAYZQ010000304.1 GCA_012514775.1 Anaerolineaceae bacterium | reverse complement strand
CGACGCTAACCCGGATAAACGCAAACAGGGCTTGACCACGGCAGCCGTGTCAAGCCCTGCAGGAAGAACATGCTATGAGGAAACGAGATTGCGAACGACAAACAGGCGATTCTGCTGTGCACTGGGCTACTCCGCCCCTTCATAGCCAGCCAGCCCTGGCGCCGACATCCTCTGTCGTGTGTGGCGCGTTTCCCGATCCCAACCACGGGATCACCGCCATTATACCATAGCCGTTTTCATCTTGTCAAACCGGGGCACATTCGCGCAAGCGAAATGCCCATTACGCCGGGGAGCGGGGCGGATCACTCGATCCGCCCCGCTTGCTTGTGCAGGGCGAACCTGGCCTAGACGTGCTTGGCCGGATCGTCCCAGTAGAGGATCGGCGTGCCGACGAGGTGCTCGTCCGCCATCCGGTCGTTGACCGGCAGGCCATCGAGGGTGTTCATCAGCCCGTCCTTGACGATTAGGGGACCAGGGATCTCGCCCAGGATGCCGATCACGGGAACCTGCTCCACCCAGACGTCCATGGTCCTTTTCATGGCGTCCTTGTAGGCGTCCATAGTGCCCTTGGCCTCGGCCTCATCCCACCAAGCCCATAGGTCACGGATCCAGTGATCCGCCGGCGGCTCGGAGGCGTTGGCGTCGTTGGGACCATTCTTGTACAGCCGGCCCCAGCCGCCCGCCCACGGCCGGTCCAGCATCTCGCCGACCCAGCCGTTGGAGTGCGTCAGGTGCGTCAGGGTCTCGTGATAGTGGCCCCACCACGCGCCCTCGGTGAGGTTGGCGCCGTGGTGCTCCTCGTAGAGCGAGCGCTCCTCGTCTTTCCAGGCGCAGTTGATGCCCACCTTTTTCAGGTAATCCACCACCATCAGCGCTGCGTCGCCGCTGGGGGTTCCGGTGGGGGCCACGCCCTCAATGGTGAAAAAGACCGGCCCGCTGCCATCTTTCCACAGGCGGAACCCATCCGAGTTCTTTTTGTCATAGCCCGCCTCGTCCAGCAGCTTGTTGGCCTGGGCGGGGTCGTACTCGGCGTAGGCCTTGGTGGCCGCCTCGTGGTAGAAGGGGCTGGAGCTGGTGGGGCTGGCCTGCCGCGGCACGGCCAGGCCATCGTAGGCGATCTCGTTGATGGTGGCTCGGTCCATGGCCAGGCTCATGGCCTTGCGCACGAGGACGTCGCCAAAGAACTCTTTGAGCTTGGGCACCTTGCAGTCATGGTTGGGGCAGAAGGTATCGCCGTTGTCCGTTGTCAAAAGCTTGAGCTTGTACTGCCCCTTGGCCTCGTTGTCCTTAAAGAGCGAATAGTTGATGATGTCCACGTGCCGGTACTGAAAGTCGATCTCGCCATTGACGATCCACATATTGAACACGTCAACGGAGGAGAAGAGCCGGTGATTGACCCGGTCGATGTAGGGGAGCTGGTTGCCCTCCGGGTCCACCACGTGGAAATAGGGGTTGCGCTCCATCACAAAGAGCTCGGCCGAGGGCTCATTGATGGGGATCCACGGATATTCCATCGGCCGCGCGGGGTTCAGGAGCCAGTCGTTGCGGTTAAGGAAATACTCGGTCCAGGCGTTGAACCCTGCCGCTTTGGTGGCGGCGTCCAGCTTGGCCTTGTCGTCGGTCAGCACTTGATGGAACGGCTTCAGATAGTGGGCGGGCAGATACCGGGTGCTCGGGCCGCGGTTCTCAAAGTGCATGAACAGCGGGAAGGCCTTCTCCAGGGTCACCACGACGGTATAGTCGTCGATGGCGCTCTCGTCCGCGATCACCGGCGCGGATTTGGTCGGCGTCAGGTCCGCGTTCGAATAGACGTTTTTGAACGCCCAGGTCCAGTCGGCCGAGGTGAAGGGGGTGCCGTCGGACCACTTCATGCCCTCGCGCAGCTTGAGCGTCCAGCGCTTGGCGTCGGTGCTCATCTGCCAGTTCATGACGATATCGGGGCGGATGTCCAGGTCCCAATAGTTAAAGTGGGTCAGGCCGACATCCTTGGTCTTGGACGGTCCCCAGCGGTCGGAGACGCCCTTGAAGCCGCGGCGCAGGGTGCCGCCGTACTTGCCGATGCTATCCGGCACGGGATACACGGAGGGAACCTTGGGCAGGCGCTCGTCCACGGGCGGGAGCTTGCCGGCGGCCACCAGCTCGGCGAGCATGGGGGCTTCCTTGAACTTGGTGCCGGCGACGACCTGCTCCACCACCACCGGCTTTTCCACGACGACGGTCTCTTTGACGACCTTTTCGACCGCCACCTGTTTTTCGACGACGACGGTCTCTTTGACGACCTTTTCGACCTCCACCTGCTTTTCCACCACGATGGGGGTCGGCTGGGCGCAGCTAGCCGCGGCCAGGCTGGCGGCGGTCAGGGCAGCGCCTCTGAGGAAATGGCGACGATTCATTGTGGTCTTTCTCCTCCGCGAGATGGGCGATTACGAGACGATGTAACCTTGAGGGCAAGCAACGTTGCTCTGCCGCCTCCTTTCCGGCGCCTGTTGCCGTTCGTCCTGACGAGCCGGGGCTTGCCAGGGGTGCGCGGCCGGCGGCAGCGTCGTGGCTGCGGGCCGCGCCTCGGATTGCACTGCTCGCTAGTATATCATATACCCCCTCCACTTGTCAAAGCAGACCCCGCGAATCGCGCAAGAGCAGCGCGCATTTGGGGCAAAAAAGAGGCCCTGCCAGATTCTGGCAGGGCCTCGTGAGGATCAGCAGGCCTATACGGAGCGGAACTCGCCGTCGATGACGTCCTCGGGCTGGCCGTGGCCGTTGCCACCGCCATCATGGCCGCCGCCGTCGCTCGGGGCGCCTTGCCCCTGGTACATCCGCTCGGAGAGCTT
>JAAYZQ010000303.1 GCA_012514775.1 Anaerolineaceae bacterium | reverse complement strand
GGCCAGCGCGGGATCCTGGTTGCGCAGCATCAATTCGCACAGGGCCGAACGTACCGCCACCCCTTCCGAGCTCGCATAGCCCCAAGTGGCCAGGAGGGTGCCGATGGGCTCCCAGGCGGTGGCGACGGCCGCCTCACCGAAGACCTTGACCGCCAGGGCTTCGCGCTTGAAATCCCCCAGCACGCTGACGTCCCGGAAGCAGCCCAGCAGGTAGGCGGTGGCCATCATCTGCTGGCGGACCTCGCCATCTACCGCCGTGCCGTGCTCCTGAAAGAAGGCCGCCTGGTTTGGCCCCAGCACCCGGCCCCAGACGGTTGCCTGCCAGCCCCAGTAGGCACCCTGCTGGCGCTGGCAGGCCCGCAACAAGTAGGCGGCCGCGCCATCCTGGCTGGGCGGGTCGCCCGGAATCAGGGCCAGCGCGTCGCGCAAAGGGTGGAGCAGCCTGCTGAGGGTCATTTGCATGCGCATGATTCCGGCGCGTTTGGTCTCGCCCCACCGGTAACGGCTTTGGGTCAGCACTTCCAGCGCCTCCTGCTCAGCCACGGTCAAGGCAGGATTCCGGTCATAATGGTGCAAGGCCAGCGGCGACCTCCAGGCGGTTGGTCCTGCCACTGCTTTTTCGACTTGAAGGGCCGGTTGCCTCATGGAGCCTCCTGCGGTCGCAAGAAGGCGCTTTTGAGGGAGAGTACCCGCTGGGCATGTAGCTCGGCCATGCCCTCCGCCAGCCGGGCTGCCAGGTCCCGGCCGGACAGATGGATATACTGTTGCGTCGTGTCCAGATTGCGGTGACCGGCGAAGCTGGCGATTTCGTGCAGGTCCCAGCCTGCCCGCGCCAGATCCGTCAGGCATAAATGGCGCAGGGTGTGCGTCGAGAACTGCGGTAGCTCGGCGCGGTCAGCAATCTCCCGAATCACCTTGGACCAGGTCCATAAGGTGATCGGCACGGCTCGATTGCGTCGCGACTCGGACAAAAACAGCGGGCCGCGGGCTTGACTGAGGCTCCGTCGATGGACCAGGTAAGCCCGCAGCAACTGCCCCGTCGCAACCGAATAAGGCACGACGCGCTCGCGGCCGCTTTTGGTGGTCTCAGCGCGTACGTGCAGCAAGCGGAAGGCCGGATCCAGGTCCTCCGAACGCAGCAGGCACAACTCCTCCCGCCGCAACCCGGCGTCGTAGGCCAAGCCAGTCATACACCGGTTGCGAATCGGCTCCGTTTGGGCGGCGGCCAAGAAGCGCTGCCACTGGGCTTCGCTTGGGATCCAAGGCAGCTTTTTGAAACGTGGTAGCAGCCCGCGCTCGCCTTTGGCTGCGCCGAACGCTTTACTCGGCGTGAAGCGGCCTCGCCCCACCGGGTTAGTTTCCCGGTGACCGTCTTCCACGAGATGGTCAAAAAACAGGCGAACGGCCGTCAGACGTTGCTGTAAGGTGGCGTTAGCCAGCCCAACGCCAGAATCCAAGGTCAGGATGTTGCTGCCCCGCGGATTGGGACGGCTGCGCAGGTCCCCTACGTACAGGGCGATCTGCTCACGTGTCGCTTGGGCCGCCTCGACGCCGTGGCGTTGGCAGTACGCCAGGAAATCCTGAAGCGCACGCCCATAGGCATCCACTGTGTTGCGGGCCAAGCCCAACAAGGCCTGTCGCTCCAGCCATTGTTTTCCCAGCGGATCCTCAAAAACCGCAGGGTAACGCTCCCAGCGGATCTCGCTCAATTCCAGAGTCTTGCTCATTTTTCCTCCTCCCCTTGGCCATATTGCCTGATGGCAGCCGACGGGGGAGAGCACTTTAGCACAGACTCATATTCCAAGTAACTTATAGCAGGATGCTGCCCCGCTC
>JAAYZQ010000302.1 GCA_012514775.1 Anaerolineaceae bacterium | reverse complement strand
CTCACCGAGCGAGGAAAGGGCTACCTGTTCCAGATGCCCTCGAGGTAGGTGCCTGCGTCCTGCACCCGCGACAGCGCGGAGTGCAGGCTCCTGGCAACGGCCAACTGGCCGCGGCGTCCCTGTTCGTTTCTTAAGGTATTTTTAACCTTCTTTTAACGCAGATTTAACCAATGTCGATATACACTGCGTTCGGGTCAAGCATCACCCTGGATGCTTCTCCCCCATAGTGCCCATACATCATACCAGTGCCAGGTGTGCAACTGACCGGTTGGCCGAGCCGCGTGGTTCCCCACCTTTGCCTCTTCTTCCGGGCGCCGCTGTACCAATTGGATTTGCTCATAACGGCAGGGTTCAACGGCCGCAGGATGGTCATGGTAGCCAGCATTTTGATCCTGGACGACGATCCGTCTACAATACAGGGCGTGCAGCCGTTCCTCTCACAGGAGGGCTACCGCGTCGCCTGCATGTGTCCCGGCTCCCTGGCCCTGCGGCGCGTAGTGGAGAACCCGCCCGGCCTGGTGATCCTGGGGATTAACGACGGGGCCGACGACTGGCGCTTTTGCCACCAGTTGCTCCCCCTGTTGCACGTGCCGTTGCTGCTCCTGCTGGCCTCGGACCGCGAGTTGGACCGCGTCAAAGGGCTTTCGCTGGGGGCCGCCGACTGCTTGAGCAAGAGCACCTTCAGCGCCCTGGAGCTGCTAGCCCGCATCGGCGCCGTGCTGCGCCGTGACGCGGGTCGAAGTGGCCGTTGCCGCCAGGCGACTCTCGTCGACGGCGACCTGGTCGTCGACCTGGCACGCACCGGCTGCGAGGTACGCCTGGCCGGCGAGCCGGTGCCACTGACACCCATCGAATTGCGCATCCTGGCCTGCTGCCTGCAGCACGTGGGCCAGGAGGTTTCGCCGGAAGAGCTGTTGCAGGAAACCTGGGGACCGGGCCACGGCCGCACCGCCGCCAGCCTGTGGCCGCACATTCACAACCTCCGCCACAAGCTGGAACCCGACCCCGACCATCCCCGGCGCCTGGTCACCCGCCGCCGCCGGGGCTACCTCTTCCAGAGGATTGCTGGAGACTGACCCGAACACCGCTGCCGACCCAGGGATGACCATCACCCCCCGGACATCGGAAGCAAGGGTTCCCGGATGCGCCTTCCCGCCTGGACCGGCGGGGCCATAATTGACCACCGATCTGGCAACACCCTCATTGCCAGATCGGCGGAGCCTGCCCGGAGGAAACCAACCACATGAACATTGTCGTCATCGGCATGGGCTACGTGGGCATTCCCTGCGCCGCCCTCCTGGCCGACGTGCCGGGGTTTACCGTCACCGGCGTGCAGCGCCGCTCAGAGCGCTCGGGCTGGAAGATCGACTGCCTGAACGGCGGCCGCTCGCCCTTCGAAGGCGACGAGCCCGGCCTGGCCGACCTCCTGGAGCGCGTCGCCTGCCACAAGAAGAGCTTTCGCGTCACCGAGGATTACTCCGTGTGCGCCCAGGCCGACGCCATCCTCCTGGACGTGCAGACGCCCACCGACGGCGACCACGTGCCCCACTACGAGTCGCTGCGCGAGGTGGCCGCCCAGGCTGGCTGCCACCTGCGCCCCGGCACCCTGGTCATCGTCGAGTCCACCGTGGCCCCGGGCACGACCTTCAACGTCGTCCAGCCCATCCTGGAGCAAGAGTCGGGGCTGCGGGCGGGAGATGGCGGCTTCTACCTGGCCTTTTCCTACGAGCGGGTGATGCCCGGCAAGCTCCTGGAGTTCATCACCGATTTTCCGCGGGTGGTGGGCGGCGTGGACGGGGAGAGCACGGCGCGGGCAGTGGCCCTCTACCGGCACATCGTCAAGGCCGAGATCACGCCCACGGACGTGCTGACGGCCGAGATGGCCAAGGTGGTGGAGAACGCCTACCGCGACGTGAACATTGCCTTCGCCAATGAGGTGGCCCTGGCCTGCGAGGCCATGGGCGTCGACGTCTACGAGGTGCGCCGCCTGATCAACGCCCGGCCCGACCGCAACGTGCACCTGCCGGGCGCGGGGGTGGGGGGGCACTGCCTGCCCAAGGACAGCTGGCTGCTGGCTTACGGGCTGGCGGCCTACGGCAAGCAGGCAAGCGGGGGCTCCGCTGCGGGACCGAGTCCGTCGCTGCGCATCATCCCCCTGGCACGGGAGATCAACGACGGGATGCCGGGGCACATGCTGGCCCTCATCGAGGACGCCCTGGCCGAGGCGGGCCGGGCGCTGGCGGGGTCGAAGGTGGTGTTGCTGGGCGCCTCGTACCTGGAGAACGCCGACGACACGCGCAACACGCCGGCGGCGTCCCTGTCCCGGCTGCTCCTGGCCCGCGGCGCCGAGGTGATTGCCCACGATCCGCACGTGCGCCACGCCGACTGGAAGCGCGCCCTCGACGGCGCGGAGGTGCCCCTCCTCCACGACCTGGGGGAGGCCCTGCGCGGCACCGACTGCGCGGCGCTGGTCACCGCCCACCGGGAGTACCTGGCGCTGGACCCGGCGTGGGCGGCGGCGACGATGCGGACGGCGGCGGTGGTGGACGGGCGGAGTGCGCTGGAGGCGGGGGCGTGGCGAGGGTCGGGGTTCGCCTTCCGGGCGTTGGGCAAGGGGAGCGCTGCACGACTCGCCAGGGGCACGGCCAGGTAAGGAGATAGACCTTGCTTTCCATGGGTGATTCGTACAGAAGGACATCGTCGGTGGTTTCAGTGGAGATCGGTGGGGGGCAGATGCTGGTACCCATCCGC
This sequence comes from Anaerolineaceae bacterium, assembly GCA_012514775.1. Next base: position 1,841 of record JAAYZQ010000302.1, on the reverse strand, counting down.
CAGAAGGCGGGCGATCTCGATTTCGTCTATACCCTGAACGAGACGGCCTCCCTGATCTGGGAGCTTGCCGGCGAGGAGCGCACCGTGGGAGAGATCAGGGCCTGCATCGTCGAGGAGTTCGAGGTCGACGAGGAGCAGGCCGAGCAGGACCTACTCCAGTTCCTGGAAGAGTTGGTGGCCCTGGGCGCCCTGGAGAAAGCCTGACATGGACTGCCCGCACATCCCGGATCTGCGCTACGGCGACTTTTCCAAACGCCTGCGCGACAGGCTGGGGGGCCAGCGCGTACCCATCACCGGCTCGCTGGAGTTGACGTTCCGCTGCAACCTGCGCTGCGTGCACTGCTACGTGGCCCACGGGCACAGCGGCATCGCCGGCCAACGGGAGTTGACCGCCGGGGAGATCTCGAGTATACTGGACCAGGCCGTGGACGAGGGGTGTCTGTGGCTGCTGCTCACTGGTGGAGAGCCTCTGCTCCGGCCCGACTTCCAGGAGATTTACCTGTCCTGCAAGAAGAAGGGCCTGATCCTCACCCTCTTTACCAATGGCACGCTCCTGACCCCGCAAATTGCCGACCTTCTGGCCGAATGGCGTCCCTTCGCCGTCGAGGTTACGTTGTATGGGCGGACGCAGGAAACCTACGAGCGCATCACCGGCATCCCTGGCTCCCACGCGCGCTGCCTGCGCGGCATCGACCAGCTGCTCCAACGTGGAATTCCCCTTCGGCTCAAGACGATGCTGATGACGCTGAACAAGCACGAGGTGTGGGACATCAAGGCCTTTGCCGAGGGGCTCGGGGTCCAGTACCGGTTTGACCCCATGATGAACGGCGGCCTCCAGGACCTGGCGCCCCTGGCCTATCGCCTGTCGCCGGAAGATGTCGTGGCCCTCGACCTGGCCGACGAGGGCCGCAGCCGTGAGTGGCGCGCCTTCTGCGATCGTTTTCGCGGCGTCCGCGCCGACCCTCACCGCCTGTTTATCTGCGGTGCGGGCCACAGCTCGTTCCACGTGGACCCCTACGGGCAACTGAGCCCGTGCCTCATTGCCCGCCATTTGGAGTTTGACCTGCGCCAGGGCTCGTTCCACGCCGGCTGGCACCAGTTCTTGGCCCAGGTGCGCGCTCTGGAGCCCGGCCCAGGGTACGCCTGCGCCCAGTGCGAGCTGCTGCCTCTGTGTGGCCAGTGCCCCGGATGGGCCATGCTTGAGGGGGGAAACCGAGAGAAGCCGGTCGAGTTCTTGTGCCAGATAGCGCATTTGCGGGCAAATGCTTTTGGCTGGTACCGGGATGCTGAGAATACACCCGGTGCTACCGAAAGGATTCCCATATCCCAAGCCGATCCCTTACAATCTGCAGTGGAGGAAAATCAATGAGCAAAAGAAAACCGTACGTCAAGCCCGAGATGGAGCGCATCCAGTTGGTGCCTGAGGAGGCGGTGCTGGGTGGTTGCAAGACTACCAGCGGCGGGGGGATTGGCACCGACTTCCCATCTGGCAACTGCGTGACGGCGACCCCGTACTGCGTGCTGACGATTCAATCCTGATCGGTTGCCGGCCACTACGCCGGGAGGTCACTTGCAGAACAACCAGGTTTCCGGGAGCGGTGCTTGCTACGGATGGGGCGGAATGGTCTTGGCTTTCGTTCCGGCCAGCCAAGAGGTCGAATTAGAGACCAGCGACCACTACCGGTCGTTCGTTACCGACGCGCCGCCCAATGCCGTGTATCGCGTCCATCGTGGGCCTGCCCCCTGCTCAAGCCTGGGCACACCGCTCTTTGAGTCAGAGGGCAACTGGACACTTTACAGCATGGCGGGCAAGCCCGCTCTCCGCATTCGTGTGCCCGGCT
>JAAYZQ010000301.1 GCA_012514775.1 Anaerolineaceae bacterium | reverse complement strand
CATGCTGGGCCTGCTCTCCAGCAAGTCGCGACGCGCCGAGCGCGGCGAGGAGCCGATCAAGGAACACCTGCTGCTCAGCCGCTACGACCCCAGCCGCGTGGACAAGGGCGAGATGCTGGGCGTCGACGATGTCGAGGAAATCCTCGCCATCCGCCTGCTGGGCGTGATCCCCGAATCCCAATCGGTGCTCAAGGCTTCCAACCAGGGCGTGCCGGTGATTCTCGACGAGCAGAGCGATGCCGGACAGGCCTACAGCGACGCGGTGGACCGCCTGCTGGGCAAGGAGCTGCTGCAACGCTTCATCGACGCGCAGAAGAAGGGATTCCTGCAACGCCTGTTTGGAGGCCGCTAAATGAGCTTTTTCGACCTGCTGCGCGAACGAGAGAAGAAGCAGACCGCCTCCATCGCCAAGGAGCGCCTGCAGATCATCGTCGCCCATGAGCGCGGTCAGCGGGTGCAACCCGACTACCTGCCGGCTTTGCACAAGGAACTGATCGCCGTCGTGCGCAAGTACGTGAACATCAGCGACGACAAGGTGCAGGTGAGCCTGGAAGACCATGGCAGCTGCTCGATCCTGGAAGTGAACATTCCGCTGCCGGATCGCTGATCGCACTTCTTTGCGTGCCCGCCAGGCGCGCCGCACCGGCGCGTTGGCGGACAAGAAAAGCGTTGTCCGCCCTACGCACCGACCATCGTCCGGCGGCTCGCGCTTCATCGAGCCGCAGGCACGCCGTGCCAGCACGCGGTGGCCAGGAAAAGCCTTGCCCCCCCTCCGTACACCAATCCGCCGAACAAGGCCCGGCGCCGCGCGGAAATCGTTACAATCCGCCCGCCCGCCTTGTTCCACGGATTCCCCATGCCCCTCTCGACCATCGAGATCCTCCACCAGGACGACGCCCTGCTGGTGATCAACAAGCCCACCCTGCTGCTTTCGGTACCCGGCCGCGCCGAGGACAACCGCGACTGCCTGGTGACTCGCCTGCAGGAAAACGGCTATCCCGAGGCGCGCATCGTGCACCGCCTGGACTGGGAAACCTCGGGCGTGATCGTCCTGGCCCGCGATGCCGACAGCCATCGCGAGCTGTCCCGGCAGTTTCATGATCGGGAAACCGAGAAGGCCTACATCGCGCTGTGCTGGGGCGAGCCGGAGCGGGACAGCGGGCGGATCGAGCTGCCGCTGCGCTACGACCCACCGACCAAGCCACGCCATGTCGTCGACCACGAACTGGGCCGGCACGCGCTGACCTTCTGGCGCGTGCTGGAGCGCCACGGCCATTACAGCCGGGTGGAGCTGACGCCCATCACCGGGCGCTCGCACCAGTTGCGCGTGCACATGCTGAGCATCGGTCACCCGCTGCTGGGCGACCGGCTGTATGCCCACGAGGAAGCCCTCGCCGCCCACGAACGCCTGTGCCTGCATGCCAGCCTGCTGGTGCTCACCCACCCGCAAACCGGCGAGCGCATGCGTTTCGAGAGTGCCGCGCCGTTCTGAGAACGCTCCCGGTTTTGGTGTTTGAGCTTTGGGAGGGTTCGGCTTTGGGCTTTGGGCCTGGCCCCGGGCTTTGGGCTTTGGGCTTTGCCTCGGGCTTTGAGCTTGGCCTCGGACTTGGCCTCGGGCCTCGGGCTTGGCTTCGGGCTTGGCTTCGGGCTTCGGGCTTCGGGCTTGGCCTCGGGCTTTGTAGGAGGGGCTTTAGCCGCGATGCTTTTTACGTGCAGGCCCCACCCGGTCGCGGCTAAAGCCCCTCCTACAGAAGTCCTGCGCTGCGCCCACCGGCAGAAGCGGCTCTAGACCCGATAGCAAGGGCGCCGGCCATTGCGACGGCATGGGCCGAGGTCGTTATACCGATTCGTTTTCGCTTACGAGAGCGCGGGTTGGCGCTGCGCACGAAGCGCAAGCGCCGACGGCTGGACTGCCCATTGCCTCATCCCTGAGACCAGCCCTCGTTGACGCCCGAGCTCCATGCCCAGCGCCAACCCGCGACCGGGGAGCGTTGCGCTCCCCTTCCCTCTGTGGTTAGAAACTCACGTCCAGGCGAGCCCAGAGGCTGCGCCCCGGCTCGTTGATGCGCTCGCTGGCGGAGAGTCCGACACCGGCGTTGCCGGCCTGGTTGAGGTGCTCGCTGTAGGCCTTGTCCAGCAAGTTGTCGACGCCGGCGCTGAGCTTGAAGTGCTGGCTCACGCGGTAGGCCGCGTTGAGCGAGAGCACGCCGAAGCCGCTGCTTTCATCGAAGTCCTTGCTGGTCACGTTGCCCTGCCCCTCGGCCACCCGGTCCTGCGCCGCCACCACACGCCACAGGCCCGCCGCGCTCCAGTTGCCGCGTTCGTAGGCCAGGCCCAGGCGGGCTTCCAGTGGCGGGATCTGCGGCATGGCGCGCTCGTCGGTGGTGTTTTCACCCCAGGCGTAGGCCAGGCTGGCCTCGGTTTTCCAGTTGTCGGTCAGCTTGTAGCCGCCGCCGAGTTCGGCGCCGGCGATGCGGGCATCGACGTTGGTGGCGATCGAGCGGGTCATGCCTTGCATCATGCCCGGCACGTAGTTGAACAGGATGTAGTCGTTCACCTGTCCCACATACGCCGAAGCCCAGGCTTCCAGCGGGCCCTTGGCGTACTGGATGCCCACGTCCAGCTGGGTGGTCTTCTCCGGCTCGACGGTCTCGAACGCCTGGATGCTGCCCACCGGGCCGGGGCT
>JAAYZQ010000300.1 GCA_012514775.1 Anaerolineaceae bacterium | reverse complement strand
GCTCCTCCGCCCAGATGTCCAAGATCTTGAAGAAGAGCTCGGTCTGTTTCTTGGCGTCCGACTCCCTCAGGACCTGGTTGTCCCAGATGTCCCAGATGTCGCGGATCCAGTGATCGGCCGGCGGCTCCACGGCGTTGGGGTTGGTCGGATCAGCGTACCAGAAGCCCCAGCCCGGGCACCAGGGCCGGTCGGGCTGGCGGCCGATCCAGATGATGGGCGCCACCAGGGGCAGGACGGTGCGGTCGCCGCCCCAGCTCGCCGCCTCGATCTCGTTGGCTTCATAGTGCGAGGTGTAGAGCGAGCGCTCGGCATAGTTGTAGGTGGCCTTGATCCCCACGTCGGCCAGGTACTTGCAGACCACCAGCACCGCGTCCTCGCCGGGGGTGCCCGTCTGGTCGGTACCCTCGATGATAAAGCTGATCGGCCCGCTGCCATCCTTCCAGAGCCGGAAGCCATCGGGCCCCTTCTTGTCATAGCCCGCCCCATCCAGCAGCGCGTTGGCCTTCTTCGGGTCGTACTCGATGTAGGCGCTGCTCAGCTTGGGATAGTACTGCGGCGATAGGCTGATCGGGCTGTACTGCCGCGGCGTGCCCAGGCCTTCGGCAACGATATCGTTGACCACCGCGCGGTCCACCGACAGCGAGAGGGCGATGCGCACGTCGCGGTTATTGAAGAACTCCCGCAGCTTGGGCTCCTTGGTGGTGTGGTTGACCTGCATGGCCGTGTGCCCGGCGCCGACCCCCACAAAGACCTTATAGTCGCCCTTCTGCTCGCCCTCTTTGTAGAGCGTAAAGTCGCTAAAGGCCATGTGGCGGTACTGGAAGTCGATCTCGCCGTTGAGCACCCACATGTTTTTCACGTCCGGTGAGGTGAAGAGGCGGTGGGTGACCTTGTCGATGTAGGGGAGCTGCTGGCCCTCCTCATCCACGCCGAAAAAGTAGGGGTTGCGCTCCATGATGAACATCTCTTCGGAGAGCTTGTTCTTGGCCAGCCAGGCGCCGACCCTGGGCAGATCCGGGTTGAGGTGGAACGCGATCTTTTCGGCATAGTAGGCCTGCCAGTTGTTCAGCCCCAGGTCCTTGTACTCTTTTTCCAGCTTGGCCTTGTCTTCCGTGAAAGCCATGTGGAAGTGCTTGACATAGTGGACTGGCACCCACCTGTCGGCGCGCCCGCCCATCACGATAAAGTAGAGCGGGTTGGGGGCGGCGAACTTGCAGACGACGGTATAATCGTCTGGCGTCTCCATGACCATGGGCGTCTTTTCTTTGCCGGTGGCAAAGGGCGAGCTCATCCCGCCGGGAGTGATGTCCTTGTTCATATACTCGTTGTCCCAGCGCCACTTCATCGCCTCGCTGGTAAAGGGCATGCCATCGGACCACTTCATCCCCTTGCGCAGGTTGATGGTCCACTGAGAGCCGTCGGCGTTGACCTCCCACGACTTGGCTACGCGTGGCACCAGGTTAAAGTCGGCATCGAACCAGAAAAGGGCGCGGTCCTGCAGCTTGGTGGGGCCCCAGCGATCGGAGACGCCATTGAAGCAGCGGCGCATGGTGCCGCCGTACTTGCCGATTCCCTCTCGGCCCTTCATGACGCACGGTTCAAGGGGCAGGCGCTCTTCCACGGGGGGCAGCTTGCCGGCCGCGACCAGCTTGGCCAGCATGGGGGCTTCCTTGTACTTGACGGGGGCTGCGGTCGCGATGACCTCTTTTTGGACCGCGACCTCTTTCTGCACCACCACCGTCTCTTTGACGACCTTTTCGACGGCGACCTCTTTTTCGACGACCACCGTCTCTTTGACGACCTTTTCGACGGGGACCTCTTTCACGATGGTCTCCGGCGTCGGTTGGGCGCAGCTCGCCGCCAGAACACCCACCGCCGAGACGGCCGTCCAGGTCAGGAACTCGCGGCGATTGAGTCTCTTTTCGTTCTGCATCGAATGGCCT
>JAAYZQ010000299.1 GCA_012514775.1 Anaerolineaceae bacterium | reverse complement strand
GGTCGACGAGGCCGAGCTCGACTGGCTGCGCCACGTCACGCCCATCACCCAGCACTACTGCCGCGAGATCGGCCGGCGGGACTATCGCGGCAAGAAGCTGGCGTGCTGGATGCACATCCGCTTTAACAACATACCAATGATGCTGGCCCTGGCCGAGAGCGGCGCCGAGGTAGTCCTGGGGGCGTGCAACGTCGACAGCACCGACGACGCCGCGGCCGCCTACCTCGCCGCCCACGGCATCACCGTGTATGGCTGGCACGGGATGAGCCGGGAGGACTACCAGCGGCACATGGAACTGGTGCGCGCCTTTGACGCCAGCTACCTGTGCGACATGGGCGGCGAGCTGAGCGCCGCCTACCGGGACCGCACGCCACCGGTGCAGGGCGCCCTGGAAGCCACCACCAGCGGCCTCCACGTCCTCCGCGACCTCGACGTACCCTTCCCCGTATTCGACTGGAACAGCATCCCCCTCAAGGAGCACTTTCACAACCGCTTCCACGTCGGCGACCAGGTGTGGCCCGTCTTTGGCGAGGTCACGTCCATGAGCCTCTTTGGCCGCACCGTGCTCGTCGTGGGCTACGGGCCGGTGGGCAAGGGTATCGCCGAGCGGGCGCGGGACCTGGGGGCGGTGGTCCAGGTCGTGGACCTGGATCCCATCCGTCTCCTCGATGCCCGGCACCACGGCTGCACGCCCGTCAGTCTGGCCGACGGCCTGGCCCGCTGCGAGATCGTGGTCACGGCCACCGGCGTGGAGGGCGTGTTGGACGCGGAAGCCCTACGGCAGGTGCGGCCGGGCGCCATCCTGTTCAACGCCGGCCACTCGAACCGCGAGATCGACATCGACTGGCTTTACCGCCAGCCCCTCCGGCGCATGAAGGATCACATCGAGCGCTTTGACCTGGACGGCACGCACCTGTACCTGCTGGCCCGGGGCAGCCTGCTGAACCTGGCCGCCGGGGCCCGGACAACGGGCGCCGACCTGTTCGACCCCTACACGGCCGTCATGCTGCGGGGCATTGCCTGGCTCTTTGGCGGCGGCGCCGACGGCGCGCCGTCGGGGGTGCAGCCCTTCCCCGCCGAGTTGGAGCGGGAGATTGCGCGGTTGGCGGTGGGTCTGTAGGAAGCCCAGGATGTAGACTCCCTGCCACGTCTGGCCCTGCATGGGCACCGTCCTTTATAGGGCGTTGCCGGAGGCAAGGCTAGAATTGCTTTATTCCATGCGATCGGGTATACTTGTTTTTCGTGCCGGCAAGCCGCCGGCACGAAAAACAAAATCGAGGGCCGAGAGTGCGACTTGGCTCGATAAAGCCAAGGAGTACTTGTGAGCTTTCAACAATTTACGCTAGACCCGCGCATCGTCGCGGGCATCCGGGCCGTGGGATACACCACGCCCACCCCCATTCAGCAGCAGGCCATCCCCGTCGCGCTCCAGGGACGCGACGTCCTGGGCCTGGCGCAAACCGGCACCGGCAAGACGGCCGCCTTTGTCTTGCCCATCCTGAACAGGCTGGTTAAAAGCCCGGCGCGCCGCGTGCGCGCCCTCATCGTGGCGCCCACGCGCGAGCTGGCGGAACAAACCCACGAAGCGATCACCCACCTGGGTCGCAACACCAGGCTGCGCAGCGTCACCGTCTATGGCGGCGTGAGCAAGGGCAACCAGGTCGCCGCCCTGCGCCGTGGCGCCGACATCGTCGTTGCCTGCCCTGGCCGCCTGCTGGACCTGCTCGGCGAGGGGAGCATCGACCTGTCGGGCATCGAAGTGCTGGTCCTGGACGAGGCCGATCGCATGTGCGACATGGGCTTCCTGCCCGACGTCCGGCGCATCCTCAAGGTGCTGCCCACCCGGCGCCAGACGCTCTTTTTCGCGGCCACCATGCCCGACGACATTCGCAAGCTGGCCGACGACATTCTTCGTGACCCGGTCACCGTGCAGATCGGCATCATCGCCCCCGCAGCGACCGTGTCCCACGCCCTCTATCCTGTGACCGATGGGCTCAAGAAATCGCTCTTGCTGGCCATGCTGCGCCAGCCGCACATGGAGCGCGTCCTGATCTTTACGCGGACAAAACACCGCGCCCGCAGCCTGGCCCGTGACCTGGTGAAACAGGGCCACGCCGCCGCGGCCCTGCAGGGCAACATGTCGCAGAACGCCCGCCAGGCAGCCCTCAACGGCTTTCGCGACGGCACCTACCCCATCCTCGTCGCCACCGACGTCGCCGCGCGGGGCATCGACGTCCTGGAGATCACCCACGTCATCAACTTTGACATGCCCGACACGGTGGACGCCTACACCCACCGCATCGGCCGCACGGGACGGGCCGACCTCACCGGCCAGGCCTACTCCTTTGCCTCGCCGAAGGACGAGGGTATGGTGCGCGACATCGAGAAGGTGCTGGGCGCCCGCATCGAGCGGCTGCGACTGCCGGGCTTTGACTACGGCGGCTTTTCGCCGCAGCAGCAGCCCCAGGCAAGGCCCGCACAGCCGGCAGCGCCCCGCCCGCAGGGGAACAGGGCAGGGTCCCGGCCCGGGCGTGGCCGGCAGCAGCGCAGGAGCCGCCCCGCCTGGTAGAAGCGGCCCGCGCCGCAACAAAAAGCACGGAGGCACGGCGGTCACCGGGCACTCAGGACGATTGTCCTGGCTGCCCTGTGGCCTCTGGCCTCCGTGGCGAGCCTTCAGGCCCCGCTCATTGCCTCCGGTTGGCCTCCACCACCGCCCCGGCGACGGTGCCGATCGCCGCGCCGATGATCAGTCCCCACACCAGGTTGTCGAGCATAAGTCCGAAAATCAGGCCAATTGCGGCTCCGATACCGATGAGGGCGCCCATGCCCACGAACGCCGCCGGCGGCTGGCGCTGAGGCTCCGGCGTGCCGCCTGGAGGGCGGGTCTCTTTCGATTCTGGGGGCGATGGTTCCATGATCGCTTCCTTTCAAGATTGCAGCGCCATGACGATGGCGCGAGTTTCATCTACCACTCGTGAGAGTGCTCTTTCTTCGATCGTGCCCTGGCTCCGTCCGCGCCTGGCCATCAGGTCATCCCTCCTTTACGCCGGTGCATCTACCGGCAAGCGGAACCTGGTCACCACGTCGTCCATGGACTCCTTGTCCGACAGCACCAGCAGCGTGTCGCCGGCCTGGATGACCGTTCCCCCGCTGGGCAGGACGAAATCGTTCTCCCTGGCGATGAGGATGACCAGGAACTCGTCTGGCAACCCCAGCTCGACGATGGGCTTGCCCTCCATGGGCGAGTCCGGCGGCACGGGAAGCTCCTTGAGCTCGCTCTTGAAGCCGCCCATGGGCGTGTACTCGATGGGATAGATGCGCTTGGGCACCATGGGCGCGTCCAGTCCCAACCACCGGGCCACGAGGGGGATGGAGGTCCCCTGCAACAGGACAGAGGTCAGCACCACAAAAAAGATCACGTTGAATATCAGGTCGGCCTGCGGAATCCTGTTCAGCAGGGGAAAGGTCGCCAGGATGATGGGCACCGCCCCCCGCAGCCCGACCCACGAGACAAAGGTCTTGGCCCGCCAACCAAAGGGGCTGAACATCAAGCCGGCAAACGTGCCCAGGGGCCGGGCGACCAGCATCAGGCAGCCGGCCACGAGCAGGCTGACCCCGGCAATGGGCACCAACCTTGAAGGAAAGACGAGGAGACCCAACGTCAGGAACATGGCGATCTGCATCAGCCAGGCCAGCCCGTCGTTAAAGCGCACCAGGCTGCGCTTGTGGATGAAATCGTAGTGGCCCAGGACGAGCCCGGCCAGGTAGACGGCCAGGAACCCGCTGCCGCCGATGAGATCCGTCAGCCCGAAGGTCAGGAAGACGAGGGCCAGGATCAGGACCGGATAGAGGCCCTCGTAGCCCAGTTTCAGGCGATTGATCAAAAAGAGCATCGCCCTGCCCATCAGGTAGCCCACGACCCCGCCGGCGGCCATCTGCAACACGAACACCCAGATCAGGCTCAGGGGCGACGCATCGGGCTGTGTGATCACCTGGATAAAGCCCACGGTCAAAAAGATGGCCATGGGATCGTTGCTGCCCGACTCGAGTTCCAGCAGGGGCTGCAGTTGTCCCTTCAGGCTGACGCCCTTGGAGCGCAGCACCGAAAACACGGCCGCCGCGTCGGTGGACGAGACGATGGCCCCGAGCAACAGGCCTTCCCACACCGGGAAGCCGAGGAGGACGGTGGCAAAGAGGCCGGTCACCACCGCCGTGATCAGCACGCCTGCGGTGGCGAGGATCAGCCCTTCTTTCAGCACAGTGCGGACCTGCTCCCACTCTGTATCCAGGCCGCCCGCGAACAGGATCTGAACCAGGGCTACGACGCCGATGAACTGTGCCAGGCCGGGGTCATCGAAATAGATGCCGCCCGGTCCTTCCGAGCCGGCCAGCATGCCCACCACCAGGAACAGCAGCAGGGCGGGCACCCCGAGCCGGTCAGAGATCTTGCTGACGAGGACGCTCAGGAGAAGCAACACCGCGGCGGCGATGAGGATCGTGTTATTCACCAGCCACTCCTCCCGGGGCGTTCACTGCCAGCAGCGCCAGGAACTTGTCCCTGGCAGGGGGAATCTGGCCCAGGCGCTGCGCCTGGGGTGTCCCATCCTCCCGGTCTCGGGCATCGATCTGTTCCAGCAGCCGCATTCGCTCCCGGACGGACGGGCGAATGGCGTGGAACATGGGTGCTACGCCTCGCCGGCCCTTGCCGCGGCCTGCCTCGCCCAGTCCGCCGCCCGTTCCAGCTCGCCTTCGCGCAGGGGACCTTCCGAGTCCTCCACGTAAAAGCCCTCAGGCGTGGCGACCGGCTTGCCCCCCTTTTTCTCCAGCTTCCTGCCGATGGGTCGGGCAGCAAAGCCAAAGATGTTTACCATCCGGGCCAGGAAGCCGGACATCGCTTCGATTTTCTCCGGCGTTAACCTGGTGTCAAAGGCCGCCACCTTGGTACCATCCAGGCCGCCCCTGGGAATGTTGTCCAGCAACTCCTTGATAGCCGGCGTGGGCCGGAACCGCCAGGTGGGAGAGCCGGCGATCAGCAGGTCCAGGCCCGCCAGTTGCCCGGGCCTCACGTCGCCGACGCGGACCACCTCGACGTCGGCCGCCGGGCCAAGGGCCTGGCCCATCGCCCGGGCGATCAGTTCCGTGTTTCCGAACTTGGAATCGTAGACGACCATTGCTTTCATCCTGCCGCTCCTCCTTGGGGACGATACTAACACAACAGGCGGACATCGTCAAATGAAAGCCGTGCCGCCATGGTACCCACTCCGTGGGGCTTCCTAAACCGCCTGGACAGGCGCGCCCGAACGTGGTATGATTGCAGGAGGAGGGCCGAACCATGAGAAGGAGTACCATCTTTGTCGTTGGCGGCGTCGTGCTCGTCGTCCTGCTGCTCTGCGCAGCGCTGCTCGCCGTCTTGATGGCCAACCGGGCCGGCATCGGCACAGGCTGGGAGCCGCGCTGGGACCGGGACCGCCACCACTTTGACGGTCCCATGTGGGAGCCGCTGGAGGGCATCCGTGTGGTCCCGGTGGTCGCCGGGCTGTTGGGACTGCTCGGTTGCCTGGCCCTGGCCGGCGTCCTCGTGCTGGCCGGTGTATTGCTGGCACGCAGCGGGCGGCCCGCGCCACCGAGGGCTGCCGAGCCGCCAGAGCTGGCGGCACTGCGGGGGCGCTATGCCCGGGGCGAGATCAGCCGCGAGGAATACCTCGCACGCCGGGACGAGCTGAGCAGCCGGTAGCAAGCCTATTGACAAGGCGGACGTTCTGTTGCAGAATAGTGCCCGTGGGCCGGCCCACACCCCGGCATGGCAGCCATCTGCTTCACCCAGTCTTGGAAGACGGAGGAAACAAGAACTGCCATGCAAGAGATCGACCTGGTTACCCTTGGCTCCGGGCGGCGCGTCGCCGTCCGCCGGCTGACCCGGGGAGACGGACGGCGGACGGTCGTCTTCTGCCACCCTGCTCCCGGTGCCGGCAACTTTGATCCGAACCCGGAAGAGACCGCAAAGCGTGAGGTGACCCTGATTGCCGTGGATCGGCCGGGCTATGGCGCCTCGGACCCGCTGCCCAGCGATAGGTGGGCCACCGTCGCCTCGGCTGCCGACGACCTGGCCGAGGTGCTCCAGGAGATGCAGCTCGGGCCCGTGGGCGTTGCCGGGTGGTCGGCGGGGGGAAGGGTGGCCCTCGCCCTCGCGGCACGCCGGCCCGACCTGGTAGATCGGGTAGTGATCCTGGCCACGCCGGCCCCTGACGAGCTCGTGCCGTGGATTCCGCCGGAGGAGAAACAGGGGCTGGACGCCATGCGCGACCTGCCGCCCGAGGAGGTGCACGCCATGCTCGCCGGGCAGCTCGACGAGATGCTATCCCAGGGCCCGTCGGAGGCCAGGCTGGCGATGCTAGGGACCAGCCCGGACGACGAAGAGGCCCTGGCCATGCCCGGCGCGGCGGATCGCCTGGTCGGGATGCTGGACGCGGCGTTCGCCCAGGGTGCGACCGGCCTGGCTGCCGATCTCGCCGGCTACACGCTGCGCCCCTGGGGTTTTGAGCCCTCGCAG
>JAAYZQ010000298.1 GCA_012514775.1 Anaerolineaceae bacterium | reverse complement strand
TCGCCACCGACAGCCTGGCCCGCCGCGGCGCCTGGGACATCGACCTCTTGCGCTGGATGGAAGAGCAGCAGGGCTCCTTCGGGCCCGACGGCCACCTCTACTCGCGCAAGGGCATCGGCACCACGCTGGCCGCCCTGCCCCTCTATTGGCTGGCGCTACGCCTGCAGGAGCTGGGCAACGTCCAGGCGGCCATGCTGACCAACGCCGTGGTCACGGGCCTGACGGGCGCCCTGATCCTGGCCCTCCTGCGACGCCTGGGCTATGGCCGCGGCGCGGCCCTCCTGGCCGCCCTGGGCTTTGGCCTGGGAACCATGGCCTGGCCCTATGCCCGCTACCTGTTCTCCGAGTCGCTGGCCGGCCTGGGGTTGATGGCCAGTGCCTATTTCCTGGTGCGCTTTCGCGACGCGGCCGCCGGGCAGCCGCGGTCCGGCACGCCGGCCGGCAGCGTGCTCCTGGCGGGCTGCGGCCTGGGGGTCGCGCTCCTGGCCCGGCTGAACAATGCCATCGTCGCGCCCTTCCTGGGGTTGCTGCTCCTGGCCTACCTGTGGCGGCGGTACGGCCGGCGGTGGGCGGCCTGGCCGGGGCCCATCGCCCTGTTTGCCCTGCCGGTCCTCGCCGCCCTGGCGGTTGCCGCCTGGTACAACTGGCTCCGCTTTGGCAGCCCCCTCACCACCGGCTATCTGCCCGAGGAACGCTTTGCCACCCCCTTCTTCGAGGGCTTTTACGGGCTGCTCCTCAGCCCGGGCAAGGGTCTCTTCTGGTACAACCCGCTCCTCTTTGCGGCCGTGGCCGCCTGGCCGGCCTTCTACCGGCGCTTTCGGGCCGAGGCCCTGTTGGCCGCGGCCGTGGTGCTGGCCAACGTCGCCTTTTACGCGCCCTGGTACCTGTGGTGGGCGGGGCACGGCTGGGGTCCCCGTTTCCTGGTGACAGCGCTGCCCTTTGCCGCCCTGCCCCTGGCCGCCGCCTTTGAGGCCGCCACCCGGCGCCCCCTGGCAGAGCGCCGGGCAAGTGGGGCCGTGGCCGCCGGCCTCATCCTGCTGGCCGTCCTGAGCCTGGCGGTGCAGGTGGCCGGCGTGGCCGTGGATTACAACCTCTACCTGGACGACGTCCACGCCGAGCTGGGGCTCTACCACCCGGCGACGCTCTTTGACCCGGCCCACAGCCCCCTGCTGCGCCAGTGGAGCTATATCCGCGCGGCAAACCTGGATCTGGCCTGGGCGCGGAACGGCTCGGTGAATTGGGGTATGCTTCTCCTGGGCCTGGCGGCCATCGTGGTCTCGATCCTGGGGCTGGTGGACGCACTGCAGAGGCGGCGATCGGTGTGGACCGGCGCCTGGCTGCCCCTGCTCCTGGCCGTCGTGGCGCTGCGGCTGTTGCTCCAGGCCGGCCCGGAGGGCGACGTGGCGAACATCGCCCGGGCCGTGGCGAGCCTGGAGCGCCCCGGCGAGGCCGTCGCCCTGGCCGAGTCCGGCTGGACCGAGGACTTGCAGAATGCCTACGACGGCCGCCTGCCCTTCTGGGGCCTGCCCGCGGGCGGGCAGGTGCCCGGGGCGCCGGCCGGTGCCTGGGAGATCGGCTCCGCGCCCCTGACCCTGGCGCCCGTGCGCTTCTGGGCAGGAGAGGCAGGCGCTGGATTCTACCTGTCCAGGGGCCAGACGGCCATCCCCCGGAAGCCGCCGGTCCCGCCCCTGGATCCCATGCCGCGCCTGGGCAGCCTCGCGCTGCTCTCGGGCGTGGAGGTGGAGGGCAGGGTGGTGTGGCACGGCGGGACGCTGCCGGTCACGGTCTACTGGCAAGCCCTGGAGCCCGCCGATGTCTCTTATACAGTCTTTGTCCAGCTCGTAGACGAGGAGGGCGGCAAGGCAGGGCAGGTGGACCGCCTGCCCTGTGGCGATGCCTGCCCCACCACGACCTGGCAGCCGGGTGACCTGGTGGCAGAGCGCTACGAGCTGGTCGTCGATCCCGGAGCGCCGCCGGGGCGCTATCGCCTCATCGCCGGCATGTACGATCTGGCGTCGGGCGAGAGGCTGCCGGTCACGGACGGCGGGGGCGAGGGCGGCGCCGGGGATTACGTGCTCTTGACAACGATAGAAGTGAGGCAATCGAGATGAATTCGAGGCGGGCCATCCTGGCCCTTGTGACACTGTGTATGTTGGCCGCGCTGGCCGCTTGTGGCGGGCAGACGGCCAGCCCCGTGCCGGACGAACCGACGGCCACCGCGGACCTCGAACCGACGGCTACTGTGGACCTCGAACCAACGGCTACACCGGAATCCACGCCGCCTGGCGCGGACACGCCGGCACCAACCGGTACCCGGGTCAGCCGCACCTATCTCACCTACGAGAGCGAGGCCAACGGCTTCAGCATCGACTACCCCGACGAGTGGGAGATCTCCGAGAGGGCGTCGATGCCCGGTACGGCGACGTTCATAACCCCGCTGCAGGGCGCAGATGACACCTTTCGCGAAAACGTGACCGTCGTGGTCCAGGGCGCTCCGGCGGACGCCACGACCCTGGACGAGTTTACCGAGATGGCCCTTGCCCAGGGGCGCGAGCTCATCCCCAGGTTCATGGTGATGGAGTCACGATCCGCGACCCTGGCCGGCAACCCGGCACAGCAGGTGGTCTATACCGGGCTCCAGGGCGAGCGCGATCTGCGCTGGCTGCAGCTATGGTCACTGGTTGGCGACCAGGTTTACATCCTGACCTACACGGCCGAAGAAAATGAATTCACCACCTTCCGGTCCGTGGTGCAGCAGATGATCACGTCCATGGAGATCCGTTGATGGCCGCGGGCTGTGAGCCAGGGGACCATGGCTGCCGGTGCCGCAACGTCTGGAAAAGAGGTTCTTGATGGAGGACCGGGCAAGGCCCATGATGAGAGCAGCTCGCTTGCACGGCATCCGCGACGTCCGGCTGGAGCGGCTTCCTCGCCCGGTTCCGGGCCCCGGCCTGGTCCTGCTGCGCGTGGAGTGCGTGGGAATCTGTGGCTCCGACGTGCATTACTACCTGGAAGGTGGGATCGGCAGCCAGGTGATCGCAGATCCCCTCATCCTGGGACACGAGTTCACGGCCCGGGTTGAGACGCCCGGGCCGAGCGCCGGCAGCCTGCGCTCGGGCCAGCTCGTCGCAGTCGATCCGGCCATCTCGTGCGGGACGTGCGAACAATGCAAGGAAGGGCATCCAAACCTCTGCCCCGACGTGCGCTTCTGCGGCTGCCCGCCGGTTGACGGTGCCCTCGCCGAGTACGTGCTGATGCCCCCCCAGAACCTCTTTCCGCTCCCCAAGGCCATCGGAGCGGCCGAAGGAGCCCTGCTGGAGCCGCTTGGCGTCGCCATCCACGCCGTCGACCTGGCCCACGTAAAACCGGGGCAAACGGTCGCCGTGCTGGGGGCAGGCCCCATCGGACTCATGATTGCCGCCGTCGCCAGGGCCGCCGGAGCGGCCGAAGTCTATATGACCGAGCCCCTTGCGGACCGCCGCCAGTTTGCACTGAGCTACGTTGCCGATTCCGTCTTCGATCCGGGGGGTGGCGACGTGGCGGCCTGGATTCTGGACCTGACCAGGGGACGGGGCGTCGACGTCGCCCTGGAAGCAGCCGGCGCGGCAGAGACGCCCCAGCAGTGCGCCGACGCCGTGCGCTACGGTGGGAAGGTGATCGTCGCCGGCATACCTCACGACGACGCCATGACGATGAAGGCTTCCGTCCTGCGGCGCAAGGGATTGACCATCAAGCTCGTACGGCGGATGAAACACACCTATCCACGGGCCATCCGCATGGTGGCTTCGGGCATGGTCGACATCGCTCCCCTGGCCCGGCCTGTCTTTCCGCTGGAGCAGGTTGTCGAGGCCATTGAGGCAGCATCGGCCTACCGGGCTGGCGTGCTTCGGGCAGTTGTCAGGGTGAGCGACTAATCGAGGGCGCCTCGACCCACAGGCTTTCCTTCCCCCTCCACCAGCATGCGGTACGTCTTCTTAATGCGGTCCCAGTGGCCCTCCCGGTCCAGCGACCAGAAGCGGCCGATGACCGTCGCCACCTGGCCGAGGCCGAGGCGCTCGGCCTCGGCCTCTACCTGCTCGATATAGATGGCGCCGCTCTCGGGGCGCTCGCCGCGGCGGCCGAGCATGGCATGGACGTACACTTCGGGCACGCCCTCGCGGCGGGCCATCTCCAGCAAGGCCAGGAGGTGATCCACAGAGCCGTGGGAGCTGTAGAACGAGACGATGCCCAGGAGATGCAGGCGGCGGCCGGCGTCGCGGGCGCGAGACATGGCCCATAAAAAGGCCTCGTTGCGGTAGAAGGAACCGTCTTTCAGGGCCTGGTTGATGCGCACGCGGTCGGCGGGCACCAGCCGGCCGGCGCCGATGTGCAGGTGGCCTGCCTCCGAGTTGCCCACCGTGCCCGCCGGCATGCCCACGGCCCCGCCCGCTGCCTGCAACTGCGTGTGGGGCCAGGTGGCCAGCAGTTCGTCCATCGCTGGCGTGCCGGCCCAGGCGATGAGGTCGGCCGGCCCGCCATCGCCAATCCCCCAACCGTCCAGGATGAGGAGCAGCACCCGCCGCGGCCCCGGCGGCAGCGGCGAGAGGATCAGGCTGCGTCCGGTCATGGCCGCCGGCCGGGGCAAATCCAGGAGCTGCAGCACCGTGGGCGCCACGTCGGTGAGGGCGCCGTCCGGCCGCAGGCGGCCCGCGCCGCCCAGGGCGGGGTCGACCAGGATGAGGGGCACGGGGCTGTCGGTGTGGCCCGTGTCAACCGAGCCATCGGGATAGTACCAGCGCTCCACCGTGCCGTGGTCGGCCGTCACCACCGCCGTAACGCCTGCCGCCCGGGCGGCAGCCACGATACGCCCTGCCTCGCGGTCCACGGTCTCGACGGCCACGCGGACGGCCTCGCGGTTCTCCACGTGGCCGATGACGTCCACGTTGCACAGGTTGGCGGTCACCAGGGCGTACCGTTCATCCTGGAGGGCGGCGATGGTCGCGTCGGCCACGGCAGCGGCGCTCATCTCGGGAGGCGTTTCCACAAAGGCGGCGCCGTGGGGAGAGGGCACCACGATGCGCTCCTCTCCGGGCAGCCGCTCCTGGCTCTTGCCGTTGAGAAAGAAGCCGACGTGCACCGCCTTCTCCGACTCGACCACCTTGGCCTGGCGCAGCCCGGCCCGCGCTACGACCTCGCACAGCGTGTCCTCGAGCTGTTCCAGGGGCGGAAAGGCGACCCGCGCGTCCAGCCCGGGATCGTACTGGATCATGGTCGCGAATGCGACGGACATGGGCGGCCGGGCAAAGTGGTCAAAGCCGGGATCGACAAAGGCTCGCGTAAGCTCTACCTCTCGCTCTCCGCGGATGTCGTAAAAGATGACGGCGTCGCCGTCCTGGATGCTGCCCATCGGGCGGCCCTGGGCGTCCACGCGGACCAGGGGCTCCAGCGTCTCGTCCTCCTGGCCCGCGCGATAGGCGGTCCGCACAGCTTCGGACATGGGGTGGCGTGTGGGTGTCATGGCTTCTCCTCGTTCGGTTTGTGCTCGATGTAAAAAGCCGCACAGGGCCAGGGGCTCCAGGGTGTCAAGGGAGTCGTGGCCGCATCAGCGACCGCGGGCCTCCAGCAGCGCCAGCAGCCCCTCCAGGGCAGCCGGGTCCAGGCCAAGGGCCTGCAACTCGGCCTGGAGGGTGACCAGGTCGCCGTGCCCTCCCAGGTAGCCGTTCACCCGGGCCACGGCGGTCGAGTCCAGCAGGTCCGCCGCCCGGGGATCGACGGCCTGGAGCTCGTCCAGGACCCGGGGCCACTGCTGCAGCCGGTACTTCTGATGGTAGTCTTCCGCCAGGTAGAACTTCTCGTAGGGCAGGATCTGGGTATAGATGGGACCTCCGCTCCTGGCGGCTTGGGCGTCGCGACCCTGTTCCGCCAGCCGCCGCTCTTGCTCGTCGTGGTAAAAGATGATGGACGCGTACTGGCTGGACCAGGGCCGCGTGGTCGGGCTGTGAGCCGCCCAGAAGACCCGCAGCAGCTCCTCGTACGAGATCACGGCCGGGTCGTAATCGACCTGGACCGTCTCGGCGTGATCGCCGACGTTCCGGTAGGTGGGGTCCGCGCTGGAGCCCCCGGCATATCCGACGCGCGTGCGCACCACACCTGGCAGGCTCCCAAACTGGGAGTCGGACTCCCAGAATCAGCCGAGGGCAAAGGTGGCGGTGCGGGTCACCGGTTCCTCTGCTTCCGGGGCCGGGGTAGCGGCGGAGTCTGGGTCGGGCGTCGCCTGGACCTCCACCGTATCCCCGGCCGAGCTGAGGGCAAGGAATGCCACGGCCGCAACCAGGGCCAGGATGCCCACCAGGGGCAGGGCCAGCCGTCGATGCATCGCTCGCTCCCCGCCGCTAGCCCTCGGGCTCCTGATCCTCCCGGCCGTCGAACTGCAAGGCGGCCGAGTTGATGCAGTAGCGCAGGCCGGTGGGCCGGGGGCCATCGGGGAACACGTGGCCCAGGTGCGACTCACAGCGGCTGCACAGCACCTCGGTGCGCGCCATCCCGTGGCTCACGTCGCGCTCACTCTCGACGTTCTCCTCCCCGATGGGTGCGTAAAAGCTGGGCCAGCCCGAACCCGACTCGTACTTGGTCTCGGAGCTGAACAGCTCGTTGCCACAGGCCGCACAGCGATAGACACCCTCGCCCTTGTGATGATAATATACGCCGGTAAAGGGGCGCTCGGTGGCCTTTTCGCGCAAGACGCGGTACTGCTCGGGGGCCAGCTCCTGGCGCCACTCTTCCTCGCTCTTGATGATCTTGTCAGGCATGGTTACCCTTTCCAGTTCACCACGGCCTCTCCGCACGCTGGGGGCCGGCATCCGGAGGGCGGCGGAATCTGGAATGGATCATAGCCGGGAAGGGCGATGCTGTCTGCAAGCCAGGTCACGATGCACGCTAGTCGCAGTAAAACGCAACGCCCACCGTGCCGGGGCCGACGTGCGTGCCGATGACCGGGCCGCACTCGCTGCGCACCAGCTCCACGGGGTGAAAACGCGCCTCCACCTCGTCGGCCAGGGACCGGCCCTCTTCGGGCGCCGCGACGTGGAGGACGGCCGCGTGGAGCCTGTCGCCCGGCGACACCCGCTGGGTCACCAGTTGGAAGAGCCTGTCCAGCGCCTTGCGCCGGGTGCGGATCTTGGCCACCACTTCGACGTGGCCGTCCGTCAGGGCGAGGACGGGCTTGACGTTCAGGACCGTGCCCACCAGGCGTGCCGCCGCGCCGATGCGGCCTCCCCGGTGAATGTACACCAGGGTGTCGATGACGAAAAAGACGTACACCCTGCCGACGAGGGACCGGGCCGCGTTGGCCACGGCCTGCAGGTCCCCGCCCGCTGCCGCCTCGCGGCCGGCCGCCAGGGCGATGAACCCCTGCTGCATCGATGCGGCGCGGCTATCGACCACCTCTATCGGCACGTCGGGCATGTTGGCCGCGGCCACCAGCGCCGAGTTGATGGTGCCGCTCAGCGAGCCGGCGACCAGCACGGCGACGACGCCCTCCACGCCCTGGGACGCGTCGCGAAACAGCGCCTCGAACTCGCCCGCCGTGGCCTGGGAGGTGGAGGGAAAGTCGGGCGAGGTGCGCAGCAGCTCGTAAAAGGCGGCAGGATGGATGTCCACCCCGTCTCGCCAGGTGCGGCCGCCCATGATGAGAGTCTGGGGCATGACGTGCATGCCGTATTGCTGCGCAATGTCTCGCGGCAGGTCGGCAGTGCTGTCCGTCACGACGGCGATGCGGCGGCGCGCCGGCTCAACCACGGGCTCCCCTTTCCCCCGGGCAGTCTCAGCCACGAGCCTTGCCGGGCTGATCAAGCTGATCCTCGGCCAGGTCTGTCAATTCGCCGATGAACGCCGCGGTCAGGAACGCGACGGCCGTGTCCGGATCCTCGTCGTCCAGGTCACTGAGCAAGGCCATGAGGAACGGGTGCCATTCGCCCGCCAACTCTTCATCTTCGAGCATCGTCAGCAGTTCCCCGCGGACCTCATCCCGGTGCTCGGGTGTGAGCCAGCCCGCCACGTACTGCTGCATCTTCTGGATGTTGGCCCGGGCCTGGCTTGCTTCGGCCTCGGAGTTGCCGAACACCGGCGGGCTGAGGAGGTCTCCCCCCGCTTCCAGTTCCTCGTCGGTGAAAATGCCGAGGTACAGCTCGCCGTCCATCAGGGCCTGCACGCCCCTGTCCCAGGTCACGGCTTCGTCTTCGCTCACCAGGTCGCCCAGGCCGGGATACTTGGCCAGGACGGCCAGGAACTTTTTCTGGAGCTCCTCGTCCCTCCCGGTCTGCACAAGGGCGCCGACATCCATGCGCAGCGCCCCGGCTTCCTCCATGATGTCCAGCAGCTCGAATCCAGCATCCAGGCTGCGGCGCAGGATGGCCTGGACGATGCCCGACCCGGCCCACAGCTCCTCGCCGGCCTCCGACCCGAGGAGCATCATCATGCCCGCCAGGCGGCCCGCCTGTTCCTGGTCGCCCTGCATGCGGACCCGCATCCAGACAGCCTGCATGGCGTCCAGGATCTCTTCTTGCAGCTCTTCCGTCAGAGAGCGGCGGGCAATTTCCTCCATGAGGTCGAAAAAGAGATCGTCTTCCTCCTCCTCGGAGAGGGAGTTGAGCATCTCCTCGGTCACGCCCCGCTCGTCCTCCAGTTCGGCATAGATGCCGACGGTGCGCGTGGGATGGAAATAGATCATGGCGAACTCGGGTTCGTCGAGCAGGTCGTAGGACTCGAGGACGGCATCGGTCAGGGTTTCGGCCGCCGCCAATCCTGGCGGTTGATCTCCTCCCATTTCGGGGATAAAGGTCAGCAGATCCCGCGTAAGCTCGTCGTCGACGAACTCGACGTCGGGTGAGGGCTGCCAGCCCTTTTCCTGGCGCACGCGCTGCATGGCTTTCCGCCGCTCATCCTTGCGTTGTTTCTTCTTGTTCCTCCTGGGCATGGGCCACCTCCTATCATGAATGGTGCGACACGGCTGCCACCTCCGTCTCGCCCTGCAGCGCCAGATGGCCCATTATATCACGGCGCCCGGTTTGCGACAAGAGGCTGCGCCGGGGAATCTGGGGTCAGTTGGTCCTGTGGTCCGCGATCGCCGAGCGCCGGCTCGGCGTTTCTCTCTACACGCAACCTGCCGGGCTAGCGCCCGGCGATCCCGGAGGCAGCCAAGAGCCAATGCAACCGCCGTATCGGGAAGCCGGGTCCAGGCCTCAAAAGCCAGCGCGCTCCTCCAGGGCGGCGGGCCTGCTAGCCGCCGTGCAGCGCGTCCCGGTACAGCTCGAGGGTGGGCTCCAGAACCTCGTCTACGGGGACGTCGGCCACGAAAGAGACGTGGTGCGGGCAGGGGGTCCGGGTGGTGTCGACGCCGCACACCGGGCAGTTCAGACGCCAGGAGATGGCCAGGCGGTGGCGGCTGCGTGTGAGGGGGCCGGCGGTGATGACGTTGCCGCACCAATAAACGCCCACGGTGCGCGCGCCGACGGCGTGGGCCAGGTGCAGCGGACCCGAGTCGTTGCCCACCACGACGGCACAGCGGGAGAGCAGGCCGGCGAGGCCACGCAGGGAGATGCGGCCGGCCAGGTTCAGCGCCGGCGCCTTCATCCCGTCGACGACGGCATCAACCAGGGGCCGTTCTTTCGGGCGGCCGCCAATGACGGCGACCCGCGCCCCGGCCTGCGCCAGGGCGTCGCCCACGGCGGCAAAGCCCTCCGTGGGCCAATGCCGTCGAGGGTCGCCGGCACCGGGGTGCAGGACCACGATGGGCGGCCCCGCCTCGGGGACGGCCGTGTAGGACTCTTCCAGG
>JAAYZQ010000297.1 GCA_012514775.1 Anaerolineaceae bacterium | reverse complement strand
TTTTTCTACTTGTACCGATCTCGGTCTCGCCGCCACACCTTGGCAATGACGCCCTCCAGGCTCTGGCCCAGGTCGATCTCCAGGGCGTTGGCCATGCAGATGATGGCAAAGACGATGTCGGCCAGCTCCTCGCCCATCTCCTGGACGGCTTCCTCCGCCTTCTTGGGCTTGGGGCCGTACTGGTGGTTGATCAGCCGCGCCAGCTCGCCCACCTCTTCGGCGATGCGCGCCAGGTTTTCGTGGGGCGCCCAGTAGCCCCCACCCACGGCCTGGATCCAGGCGTCGACGTCAGACTGGAACTCTTGGACTGTTTTGGACACGTTCTCCTCCCAAAGCTCGGCAGCCCGGCCATTATAGCACGAGATCCGTGAAGGCCCAACCTGCGCGACGTCCGATCCGGGCCTTTGTCGCCCGCGCTTCTGGCTTCTGCGCGTTTGCGAGCCCGGCCCTTCTGGGGTATAATGCCCCGGCTTGCGAGTAAGGGGAGGATATCATACAGAGACAACGCCGTTTTCGAGTGGTGCTCGCCCTGTGCCTGGCAGGATTGCTGCTGGCATCGGGCGCCTGGGACTCGAGGATACACGCCGGTGCGCGGAATCCTTGCCAGGAACCCGGCAATCTGACCCACAACTGCGGCTTTGACGCCTTTGGCGAGCAATTCTACGAGGGCAAGCGCCTTGAGGTGCCGGTGGGCTGGACGCACTTTGTCCTGGGCGGCAACGTGGATTTCCGGTCCTCCATCGACACCTATTGGGGTGCTCCCTCCCTCTGGCTGCTGTCTGACGGTGCCCCGTTTACCGCCGGTATCTTCCAGCAGGTGTCCGTCACGCCCGGTGTCGTTTACCAGGCCGACGCCGGCTGGGCAGCGGTCACCCAGCCCGACTTTGAGCGCAAGCTCGGCCTCGACCCCACGGGCGGAACCAACCCCCAGGCCGGCTCGGTTATCTGGGGCCCGGCCGAATGGGGGATCAACTCCTGGCCGGATTTGACGGTCAGCGCCCGGGCGACGGGCCCGACGATGACCGTCTTTGTGTGGGTCAACCACCAGACGACGTACGGCAACGACTGGATCTTTATCGACGCCGTGGGCCTGTGGCCCGATACCAGCCAGCCGGTCTGGACCGTCACGCCGGAGCCCTCGCCGACGCCGACCCGCCGTCCGGCGACCTCCACACCACGGCCGGCGGCGCCGACGGCCACGGACCTGCCGCCGACCGCCACCGAGACCGCCACGCCCACCGAGACGCCGACGCCGACCCCGACGGACACGCCTACGCCGACGGCTACCCACACGCCCACTGCGACGCCCACCTTTACGCCCACGCCGGGCCCGCCCACGGCCACACCGCTGCCCACGCGCACGCCCCTGCCGACCATCGTACCCGTGGCGCGGGTGATGGGGCAGGCCGGCACGCAGGTCGAAGCCGGCAGCCAGGCGGGGGGCGGGACGCTGATCCTCTTCCTGGCGGGCGGCGCGTTGCTGGTGGCCCTGGCCCTGGGCGGCGTGGTGATCTGGCTGTTGCGCCGCGGCCGAGGTGCAGGGGAAAGCGAGGCGTAGCGTGCCAAAGCGCTTCGGCGGGCGGTGGCCCATTCTCGGCCTGCTGGCCCTTCTGCTTCTCGCCGGCTGCGGGCCGGTGGCCACACCAGCGCAGCCCTTGACCGCCGTCCCGGCAACGGACGCGAGCCGGAGCCTGCCTTCCACCGCCGTCTCATCGGCGACGACGGCCATGCCCACCGCGGCCCCGACGTTCGTGGAGTTGCCAGTCTCGCCCCTGCCCACTCCCGGGTCCGCCGCGGACCCTGCCGGCGAGGAGCTGTCGATCTCGCCGTTGGCGACGGCCACGGCTGCCCCGGAAGGACTGCCCGTCGTGGTGCTGCACAGCAACGACAACTGGGGCGAGACGGAACCCTGCGGCTGAGGCCAGAACGCGACCGGCGGGTTCCGCCGGAGGGCCACCTTCGTGGCGCAGGAACGGGCGATGGCCGAGCATCTTCTCCTGCTTGACACCGGCGACGCGCTGGCAGGCGGCGGCCTCGGTAACCTGACAGAGGGGGAGGCCATCGTGGCCGGCATGGGCCTCATGGGCTACGACGCCATGGCCCTCGGCCCGAAGGAGTTGGCCCTGGGCCTCGATACACTGAAGCGGCGCATGACCGAGGCGACGTTTCCCATTCTCTCGGCCAATGCCGTGCTCGAGCCTGGCGGCGAGCTCCTGGCCCGGCCCTACCACGTCGTGGACGTCAGCATGCATCGCATCGCCATCGTGGGCTTGACGCGGCCTCTCGACCAGCCCGTCGAGGGGATCCGGGTCATCGATGCGCAGGAGGCGCTATCCGGCTTGATGGCGGAGGTGGCGGCTGGGGCCGACCTGGTTATCCTGCTCACCAACCTGGCGGTCGACCAGGCGCAGGCCCTGGCGGGCGAGGTGCCCGGCATCGACCTGGTGGTGGCGGCTCTGCCGCCGCACTCTCCAACGGGGGCGCTGCGGCTGCCCGGCACCGGGACCATCGTGGTGACGGCCGAATACCCGATGCCCGGCCACACGGGACGGCAGATAGGCCGCCTGGCGGTGACGGTGCAGGACGATGGCAGCCTGGCCGGCGAGACGTGGGCCGCCGTGCCCCTCAACTTATTCCTCGACGACGACCCCGAGATGGCGGCACTCCTACAACGGTATTGGCCCTAGCCCTTGCACGGCCAGCGCTAGCGGCTCCGGTTGCGCAGCCGGGGGTCGAGGGCGTCGCGCAGCGCGTCGCCCAGGATGTTGACGGCCAGCACCGTCATGGCGATGGCCATCCCCGGGGCGGCGGTGACCCACGGCGCGTTGCGCAGGTAGCCGCGTCCCTCGTTGAGCATCAGGCCCCATTCAGGCGTCGGTGCCTGGACCCCCAACCCCAGGAAGCTCAGAGCCGAGGCGTTGAGCATTGCCCAGCCGACGTCGAGGGTAGCCAGCACCAGGATGGGCCCGAAGACGTTGGGCAAGATGTGGCGCAGCACGATCCGTGCCGGCGTGGCGCCAACGACCACAGCGGCGCGGACGTAGGGCTGGCGCCGGGCAGAGAGGACCTGCCCGCGCACCAGCCGCGTGTAGTTGGGAATCCCGGCTATGCCCACCGCCAGGATGACGTTCAGCGGCCCGGTGCCGAGGGCGGCGACGATGGTCAGGGCCAGGAGCACGCTGGGAAAGGCAAGCATGACGTCGACCCACCAACTGATGAGCCGGTCGACCCAGCGGCCATAGTAGCCGGCCACCAGCCCCAGCAGCGTGCCCGGCAGCGACGAGATAAGAACCGCTGCCGTGCCGATTCCCAGCGACAGGCGGCCGCCATAGATGATCCGCGTGGCCAGGTCGCGGCCAAAGAGATCGGTTCCGGCCGGATGCTGCGCGCCCGGCGGCAGGAAGCGATCGCCCGCCGTGATCTCGAGCGGATCGTAGGGGCTGATCAAGGGCGCCGCCGCGGCTGCCCCGGCCGAGAGGAGCAGGTAAAAGAGGGCCACGAGGGCCACGGGGTCGCGGAGGGGAGTGGGACGGCGCCGCGGCGGGACCCACTCGTGCCGGGCGACGGTGTGGCGCGTTGGGATCGGAAAGCGGCGGCTAGTCATAGCGAATGCGGGGGTCGAGGAGGGCATAGCCCAGGTCGACGGTCAGGTTCACGAGGGTGTAGGCGACGGCAGCGAGCAAGGCGATGCCCTGCACCAGGGGCAGATCCTTCCACTGGATGGCAGTGACCAGCAGGCGCCCGATACCCGGCCGGGCAAAGATGGTCTCGGTGACCACCGCGCCACCCAGGAGGAAGCCAAACTGCAGGCCGGCGATGGTCATGACCGGGATGAGGGCGTTCTTTAGCGCATGGCGCAAGAGGACGAGCCCCTCGCCCAGGCCCTTGGCCCGGGCGGTGTTGACGTAATCCTGAGAAAGGACTTCCAGCAGGCTGGCACGCACCAGGCGGGCGATGGCGCCGGCCGACGCAAAGCCAAGGACGAGGGCCGGCAGGACCAGATGGGCAGGGCCGCCGGTGCCCGTGGCCGGCAGCCAGCCCAGGCGCAGGCTGACCAGCCAGATGAGCAGCAGGGCGGTCCAGAAGATAGGCAGCGACACGCCGGCGACGGCCAGGGCCATGGCGAGCCGGTCCCACCACGTGCCCTGCTTGACGGCGGCAGGCACCCCCAACCCGATACCCAGAACCAGTGCGACAAACATGGCTGCCAGGGCCAACTCCAGGGTGCTTGGCAGTTGCTCGGCGATGAGGCTCAGGACGGGGCGCCGGCTGAAGAGCGAGGTGCCCAGGTCGCCGCGCAGCAGGTTGAGCAGGTAGCGCCCGTATTGCAGCAGCAGCGGATCGTCGAGGCCAAGCTCGTCGCGCAGCTCGGCGATGGCGGCAGCCGAACCACCCGCCTCTGAAAGCATCACCTCGGCAGGGTCGCCGGGCAGCAGGCGAAGCAAGACAAAGACCAACGTCGCCACACCCCACAGCACGGGGATGGCGCCCAGCAGGCGACGGCCGGCGTATTGGATCACGTGGGCGAACTCATTGCTCTTCCAGGTAGACGTCGTGGAGCCACGGGAACCAGCCGCGCCGGTCGTATTGCAAGCCGTGCACGCGGCTGCTGGCAGCGTTGATGTTTACATAGTCGCGTATCGGCAGGATGAGAGCCAGGTCCATGATACGGAGCTGCGCCTGGCTGTAGAGCTCGGCGCGGCGGTTCAGGTCCATGGTGTGCACCGCCTCTGCCAGGTAGCCGGCCAGCTCGGCGTCGTCGGTCTTGCTCCAGTTGAAGCCGGGCTCGCTCGACGACGGGAAGATGAGGTTGAGGACGCTGGGGTCGCTGCTGGAAAAGACCATGGGCGCCAGGTGGTGCAGCCCCTGGGAAGCGGCTTCCACCGCGGCCGGATAGGCCACGGTCTGCATCTGCATCTCGATGCCCACGTCGTGGAGCTGTGACTGGAGGAGCTGACCGACCTCGGGCAGGTAGCCCCAGCCCTGCAGATAAGCCTGCAAGACCAGGGGTTGTCCGTCCTTGTCGCGGATCCCGTCGCCGTCCGTGTCAACCCAGCCGGCTTCTTCCAGGAGGGTGTTCGCGCGGGCCGGGTCGTGGGCGTAGGTGCCTTCCATCTGCGGCTCGTAGCCCATGGTGGAGGCGGCCAGGGGTCCCCAGGCTTCAGGGGAATAGCTCAGGAACACGGTGTTGACGATGCTCTCCCGGTCGGCGGCATACAGGATGGCCTGGCGCACGCGGAGGTCGTCGGTGGGCGGCCGGGCCGAGTTGATAAAGAACTGGAGGGGATGGCCGGGGACAGGCACCAGGTGCAGGGCGAACCGCTCATCGCCTTCCAGCCGCACGGCGTCCTGGGGCGGAATCTCGCCCATGACGTGGGCCTCGCCCGACTCGAGGGCCAGGGCACGCACGGCCGGGTCGACGTAGAAGCGAAACTCGATCTCGTCCAGGTAGGCCGGCCCGTCGTGATCGTAGACCTCCGGGGCCCAGGCATAGTCCGGGTTTCGCACCAGGGTCAGGTGGTCGTTGGGCAGGTACTCCTGAAAGATAAAGGGCCCGGTGCCCACCTGGTGAAGCTGGTATTCGCTGCCCCACTGCTGCACCGCTGCCGGAGAGGCCATGCCCAGGTAGACCTGGCTCAGGGAATCCAGGAGTGGGGCATAGGGCTCGGACAGGTGGAGGCGCACGGTATACTCGTCCACCACTTCGGTCCGCTCGTAGGGGCCCAGCATCCCGCCCGCCTTTCGCGAGGCGGCGCCCAGGTCCCGGATGCGGTCCAGGTTGAATTGTACCGCCTGGGCATTAAAGGGCGTGCCGTCGTGAAAGTGGACGTCGCGCCGCAAATTGAAGGTATAGACGAGGCCATCGTCCGATACCTCCCACCGCTCGGCCAGGCCCGCCACAAAACTGCCATCCAGGTCCTGGTAGACGAGGGTGTCATACACGCTGGTCAAGGGTATGCCCAGCTCCGAAGAGGCGTCGACGTGGGGATCGATCCCCGAGGGTGCCAGGGTCAGGCCATATACCAGCCGGCCGCCACCGGGCGGCGCGGGCGTTGGCTCCGGGGCTCCATCGACCGTGGGGGCCGGTTGCGGCGTGGGCCCAGCGCCGCAGCTCACCATCAGCACCCCTGCCACGAGCAGGGCCATCAGGCGCCAGACTGTCATTCGCACTGATCGCATAGGTTTCTCCTCCATCGGATGACGACTCGGTGCGCTCAATCCTGTGTCTGCACGGCCGGCACATCAATATTGCGCACACGCAGGCATTATACTGCAGATCCGGCAGGTAACAAAAAGCCTGGTCCTACCAGGCGTGGGGAGACGAGGGCGCCTGCCGAGTCTCCGCGCTCCGTGCAAGATTCTTGACAATCCTGGCGTCTCGTGGTATGCTCTAATTGGGGTTGATCCCGTTTCCCGGCGTGGGGCCGTCGCTCTTTTCACTATCTACAGATGGAGGAAGCCCATGCCATCCCTCAGCCAGGAACAGTGCGTACCCTGCCGTGGCGGCGAGCCGATGCTCGACCAGTTCGAGATCGACGAGCTCAAGCCCAAGGTGCCGGAGTGGCACGTGTTGGAAGAGGAAGGGGTAAAGCGCCTGCGCCGGCAGTTCCGGTTCAAGGACTTTCAACAGGCGCTCGACTTTACCAACGCCGTGGGAGCCGCTGCCGAGGAGCAGGATCACCATCCTGTTCTCGTGACAGAATGGGGCAAGGTGACCGTCACCTGGTGGACCCACGCCATTGGCGGCTTGCACCGGAACGACTTTATCATGGCCGCCAGAACGGACGATCTGTATCGCAGCCGTTCCTAGCCGGTCGCGCGGGGTTCTCTGCCGGGGAGGACCCTGGGTTATAAAACTCTAACCCTATTAAGACGAGATTTTAACGCGGAGTGTGGTATACTGGCTGCGGGGCCGGCCAGCAGGCAGTATGCGCAGAGAGAACGGGCTCGAGAAAAGAGACAAAGGGGCACCCCGCATGGTTTATTGTAGCCTGGCCGATTTTGGTTGCCTGGCAGAGAGCGTGCTGCAGGCGGGCGTCAGCCTGCAGTTTCAAGCACACGGAAGCAGCATGATCCCCACGATCCGCGACGGGGATACCCTTTTGATCGCTCCCATACAGGCACACGAGCTGCGAGTGGGCCAGATCGTTCTCTGCCAGACCGAGAACAACAGATATATAGTTCACAGAATTGTTCGACGGCGCCGGCAACAGGGGGACGTGTCCTTTCTTCTGAAAGGCGATCAATGCCGGTCTGCTGATGGCTGGGTGGATGGCTCGCGCATCCTGGGACAGGCGGTCCAGG
>JAAYZQ010000296.1 GCA_012514775.1 Anaerolineaceae bacterium | reverse complement strand
TGGATCTCGGTGGTCTCGGGAGGCAGAGAGAGTCCCTGCAGGTAGCGCTGGAAATGGCGCAGGCCCGTGGCATAGGCTCGCGCCGTCCCCCGCGACTGGGAAGCACGCACGTACGCCAGGTATTGTTCGATGCCCTCAAGGATGGTCATGGCTCACCTCCAAACGTATTGACATAAACATTAATCGGTTACACATAATCTGCATCTACATAACCTCTTGGGTGCCGGCAGGGGAGGGCGGGGAAGAAGCGCGCACGTCGCCGGTTAGCACAGCCCCCATGGCAAAGCTCCCCTGGTACTCTGTCCGGGCCATAGAATGCGCCCAGCAGGACCTCGCGGTATCCAGTTCAAGCGACCGGCCGTTTTCCGACACTCCGGGGCAGGGGGCTTTCCAGGGATCGAAACGCGGCCGCGGGAGAGCTGGATATGGTATCGGCAACACTCCGAAAAGACGGTTCGCATAACATATCTTAGACGAACCATAGTATAGCACGGAGAACGCCGGTTGTCAAGGCCTCAGATGGGCTCAGAGCCGTTGTGAGCGCCGAATTGACGGATCACCGCGCCATTGAGGGGAAAAATCCTCGAATGCGCCGCCGGTGGCTCCCAGGGCTTTGTCGTTCCTAAGTGTCCTTCCTCCTCTCGTCCCGTTCTTGCCGTCCCATGGGCCCAGCAGTCCAGATTCTCTGCTCCGCCCTGCTGCCCGAAAGACCGCAGGCCGGCGGCCTCCTATGCGTGTACTATATATACTGCGGAGAGCAGGGGCACGAAACACGATCTATTCCTGGCCCTGTCCTATGGTCATATATTAAATTATGTCAACTTGCAGGGGCAGGGGAGGTCAGCGGGGCGCGGCGAGGTGCTCGTCAAAGAAGGCCAGGACCTTGTCACGGTAGAGCTCCGGATAGGTCCAGGCAGACCAGGCGTGTCCCGAGTCGTTAATCCACACTTCCTTGGGCTCGTTGGCGACCTCGTACAGCCGGTACGCGTGGGCTTCTTGTGTCAGGATGTCGGCGGTGCCGTGGATTATAAACACAGGCCGGTGCACGCCGGGCAAGAGCTCGACGGGGCTCGGGACGCCGGGCACCAGCCAGTCCGGGGGCAGGCGATAGTCCCGGGCAAAGTCGGTATCGGCCCAGGAGGCAAAGAGGCTGTCGAGGACCAGGGCATCCAGGCGCGGATCCTGCGCAGCGGTGTTGACCAGGGCCGCGGCACCGAGGCTCATGCCCAGCCCGCCGACCCGGTCCCCCACTCCCTCCGCCTCCAGCCAGTCGAGGGCTGCCTGGACATCCCGGGCCTCCAGGCGGCCGATGGTCGTGGGCTCCTTGTCGCTCTCGCCATGGCCCCGAAAGTCGAACATCATGACGTTGTACCCTGCCTCGTGCAGCCAGGGCACGAGCTGCAGCATGGTCCACTTCTGGTCCATCAGGCCGTGGGTCAGGATGATGCTGGGCGAACCCTGGGGGCCCGGGGGACGAACCGCAGGCACGTACCAGGCGGCCAGCGCCAGGCCATCAGCCGTGACGAGGGTCACGTCCCGATGGTAGATGCCGGCGTCCGCCGGGTCACGCCAATAGGGGAACCGCGGCGGCGCCCCACCGCCGACGGGATAAGGATCGATGCGCAGCCGGTCCAGCGCCTGGTTGACAGTCTCCCAGGCCGGCGAATAGGGCTGGCGGAAAAGGTCGCTGGCGACGATGGGCACCGCTGCCAGGATGAGGACCAGCGCCAGGGTCAGCACAAAAAGGCCGTACTGCAATAGAAGGCGGTTCAGTCCACGAGGCGGCGGGCCGGTCATGGGGCTACCTCCCCGCCACCGGCCGGCAGGGGCAGCGGCGTTGCCGTCGGCCCGCTGGCCGCGACCGTGTACGTGCCGACCACGAGCAGGTCCGCCGCCTCCACCTGCACTGCCCCGGCCATGGCGATAAACTCTGCAGCCGTGAGGTAACGCAGGCCGTAATGCCCTGCGTCAAGCTGGCGGACGCGGCGCAGGCTCGCCTGGTCGAGGTCGGCAGTCGGGGCCGGCGAGCCCGCGGCCAGCACCAGCTCGCCCGAGACATAGATGTGCTGCACGCCAGGCTCGGCCTGCATCTGGTAGAGGATCGGCAGAGCGTTGGCCAGCGGCTCGCCGGCAAGGCTAATCTCGGCGGGCTTGACGCGCACCTCCTCCCCGGTCTGCAAGCTGATGCCGTTGAGGTACAGATTGTCGCCAGCAGCGCGGCCGGCGGAAAACACCTGCCCGGTGTACCTATCCAACAGGATATAGGACGGGCCCACGGCGTTGAGCACCTCAAAGGTGCCGGCCATGCGCCGGCCGGAGGCCTGCCAGGTTCCCTGGACATTGGCAAAGACCTGGCTCCGGCCGCGTAGGCCATAGTAGCGCTCCACCGTTTGCTCGTAGGAGGGGGCGACGATGGGCGGCGGTGGTTCGGCACCCACGCCCACCACCAGGGCCAGGAGAAGCCCGGCCAGCCCCAGCGCCGCCGCCAGCCAGCGCTCAACCCGGCCCCCAGGCTCGGCAAGGGGCCCGCCCAGGAGCGTGTGGCGCGCCCGGCTGAGGGGCCACAGGAGCATCACACCCCTCGGGCTGAACGTGTCCACCAGCAGGTGCGCCAGGAAGCCAAGGGGGAGGGCGATCCAGGCCTGCCAGCCACCCACGGCCAGCAGCGGCAGCCCGAGAACGGCCAGGCCGGCGCCCACGGCGGGCGTGTGCCACGCCTGGCGGGTGCCCAGCGTATCCTGCAAGGGTCGGGAGAGGAAGGGCAGAGCCCTTCCCAATAGCGACGCCTGGTTGTCCAGGTCGGGCAACAAGGCGCCCAGCGCCAGGACGAGAAGTGCCAGCCATTGCAGTCGCTGACCGGCGACCCAGACGAGTAACAGCAGGAGCACCAGGGCCGCCAGGACATAGATCGCGCCGTGCAAGAGGTCGCGCCATCCCGGGCGCTGGCCGATCACCGGGAAACGATCCCCCTTCCCTGCCGGCTGTACCGTCCGCCGGTAAAGAATCGCGCGCACCAGGGAGAACAAGAACGCCGCCAGGGCTGCCAGAGCGTAACCCGGGAGCGGGTGTCCGGCGCGCTCCAGGTAACGAACGGCAAT
Organism: Anaerolineaceae bacterium; assembly: GCA_012514775.1. Next base: position 793 of record JAAYZQ010000296.1, on the reverse strand, counting down.
CGCCGCCCAGGCAAACATGAGGGCCACCCACACCAGGCGCCCCAGCCAATCGTCGAGGAGGCGCAGCGGCCCGCGATCGGGCCACAGGCGCTCACCCTGCGAGCGAGCAACCAGCCAGTCGGCCAGGAGCGTGACGGCGAGGGCGAACGCCAAGGAGCCTGCCTGTACCCGGAAGTCAATGCCCAGCATGGCGAACCCTCACACCCCCGCGTACCGGGACGGCGGCGGGAAGTCTACGTAGAGCGCCATAGCTTGCTATCCCCACGGAAGGCCCACGCCACGAGGCCCACGCCCGCGGCGGCCAGGATCACCAGCCCAGCGATCCCTGCCCAAAAGCCCCAGCCCACGGCCGGCGGCCGTCCGTACACGGCGTTGATGGCCGGTTTGGCCAGCTCGAACTGCCAGGCCGGCAGCGACGCGGCGCCCAGGGCCAGGACGGTGGTCAGGCTGCCACCTACCCAGGCCGGCAGCCGCCCCAGCAGCCAGGAAAGGGCCAGCAACACCCAGCAGCCGCCCAGGACGGCTGTCTGCAGGCGAAACTCGGGGCCAAGCAGGCTGGACGGCGACCAGGCGGGCGGCAAGAGCTGGAGGCTCACCGGCAGGGCCGCTGCCAGGAACAGCCAGCGTAGGGGCCAGGGATACCGCAAGGTGCGTGACCAGGCCGATAGGGCAATAGAGACGACCACAGCCAGGGGCGGCAGGTAAAAGAGCTGGCGCACGATTGGCAGCGAGCCGTCCTGGACCGGCGGCAGGAACTTGACAAACTCGGCCATGTCCACGCCCCCCAGGCTCA
>JAAYZQ010000295.1 GCA_012514775.1 Anaerolineaceae bacterium | reverse complement strand
GCGCCCTCGTGCACCAGCAGCGCGGCCAGGACGAGGAGCACGAGCCAGGCCACGGCGGCAGCCACCAGAGGCGCGGCCAGGGGCGTCAGCGCCGCCGTGCCCTCCGGCGCCAGCCCGGGAAGCAAGCGTGGCAGCGCGCTCCCCAGCAGATTGCCCGCGCCCAGCGCCAGCAACGAGACGCTGCCCGCCCGGGCCAGCGCCGGCTGCAGCCCGGCCCGGGGATCGGCGGCCTGGTAGCTGTCGACGAACCAGGCATCCAGCGCTCCCGAGCTGAGGGCGCGGCTGGCGCCGTTGAGGACGAACGCCAGGAGCACCGCCGGGAACGACATGGCGAACAGGAACGATATGCCGGCCAGAAAAGAGCAGGCGTAGGCCACCAGGGCGACCCGCTTGCGGCCCACGGTGTCGGCCAGGCCGCCGGTGGGGACTTCCAGGAGGACGATGGTCAAGGAATAGGCTGCCAGCACCAGGCCCAGCTCGAACAAATCCAGCCCGCGGGCCTGCGCCAGCAAAAAGCCCACGGCCATGGGCAGCCCGGTGGCAAACCACGACAGGCCCAGAAGCAAGCGGTACGTGCGCTCGATGTGCCTGGCAGCCGAATTCACGGTCACTGTCTTCATGTCATCATATCACCCTATCACATGATGCAGGGATTATAGCGTATTTGCTCTAGCCTGTCAAGCCGGTGAATGCAGGAGTGTAATTTGAGGCGTAATGTGCGCGTGGTACAAAGAAAGATAGACCGGGCATTGGGGCGGAGGTGTGTGATCGATTTTTGCCAGGTGCCGCCCCGTACGGCCGAGCCCCCTGGCGATGGTGCCGGCCGTGACGGAGGCAGTCTTCAGAAAGGTGAGGCCCATGTGGGATAGTGACACGAGCAAGGCCGGGCTGGAGTCGCCCCTGGCCCAGCGCCTGCTGGTGGATCTCCGGGTAGCATACGCCGTAACCGACAGGCAATTGCGCATAACCGAGGTCGCGGGCGATCTGGGGGTATTGGAAGAAGGAGCGGACGCCTGGGTGGGCCGTCCGCTGCTGGAGTTGGTGCCCGAGCTGTCGGGCGCCGAGGGAGCCCTGGAAGAGCTCCTGTCGGGCGCCCTGCCACGCTTCGAGCTGGCCTGGATCAACCGGAAGAGCCCCGACGGCGAGACCTACTACCTGACCACGGTCGACGTGCCCCTGCGCGACGAGGAAGGGCAAATCCTGGGCCTGCTCCACATCGTGCAGGACTCGACCCAGGCCGGGCTCTTGCAGCAACAACTGACCCAGCGCCGCAACGAGCTGCGCCTCGTCCAGGACCAACTGGTCAACAAGAACGAGGATCTGACCGCCACCAACGCCGAGCTTCGGCGGCTGGACGAGCTCAGGTCAACCTTTATGTCCATGGCGGCCCACGAGCTGCGCTCACCGCTGACCGCAATTCAGGGATGTGCCGAGCTGCTGGCCGACGAGGACGTGGGCCCCCTGATGGCAACCCAGCGCGATTACCTGGGCATCATCCAGAACAGCAGCCAGCGCCTCTTGCACCTCATCAACAACATGCTGGACGTGACCTGTATCGACGCCGAACACCTGAGCCTGTCGCCGCAGCCAACGGACCTCGTCGCCCTTGTGGGAAGGGCCATCAAGGAGTTCGGGCCCCAGGCGGCGACCAGGGGGCAGCAGGTGACACTGCGCGCCGCCCCGGCGCTGCCCCAGGCCGCCTGCGACCCGGACCGCGCGGCCCAGATCGTGGGCAACCTGCTGAGCAACGCCCTGAAGTACACGCCCCGGGAAGGACACGTCCACGTCGCCGTCGAGGCCGCGGCCGAGGAAGGGTTCCTGCAATTGTCGGTGGCCGACGACGGCGTGGGCATCGCGCCCGGGGACCAGGACCGGATCTTCAGTCGGTTTGTCCGGGCGGCCAACGCGACCAAGACCGGGGCCAGTGGGGCGGGCCTGGGCCTCTATATCACCCGCGCCCTGGTGGAGCTGCACGGCGGCCGCATCTGGCTCTCCAGCGAGCCGGGCAGCGGCAGCACCTTTTACGTAACGTTTCCCATCGCGCGCTAAGCTAGCGCCGTTCGAGCTCCACGAACCGATAGCCCACTTCGCGGTCGGTGAGGATGTAGCGGGGATGAACCGGATCCGGCTCCAGCTTGTGGCGCAAGCGATGGACGGCCACACGCAGCGCCTCGGGCCCGGTCTCGTCGGCATAACCCCACAGCCTGGCCACCAGGACGCTCACCGGCAGCGTCTGCCCGGCATTGCGCACCAGGTGATAGAGCAGCTTGGCCTCGGTGACCGAGAGCTTGACAACCCCGGAGGGCGTGTACGCCTCGCGGAGTGTCAGGTCCAGGCTCAGGTCGCCATCGACCACGACCTGCGGCTCGGAGAGGGACGCGCTGCCCGCCGTGCGGCGCAGCACGCGCTGCACCCGCGCCAGGAGCTCGCCGTAGTCAAAGGGCTTGAGCACATAGTCTTCGGCATAGCGGCGGATGGCGTCGACGCGCGTCTGGGTGTCGCCGACACTGGTCAGAAAGATGATGGGCAGATCGCCGCGTTTCTTGATCTGCTCGGCAACCTGGAACCCGTCCATCTCGGGCATGAGCAGGTCGACGATGGCCAGGTCCGGAAGGTGCCTCTCCAGCGCCAGCAGGGCCTGTCTCCCTCCCTCGACGGCAATGACATTGTAGCCGTCTTGCTCCAGGCGGCGCTCCAGCATGCGCAACAAATCGGCGTCGTCATCCACCAGCAACAGGCTGACGTACTCCATGGATCCCCCCCCTCTGC
>JAAYZQ010000294.1 GCA_012514775.1 Anaerolineaceae bacterium | reverse complement strand
GGCAAAGCTTGGCCCTGGAGGAGCAAGGAGCAACCGGTGCAAACATCATGTCCGCGCGCAGCGCAGCCAGGCAAGAACGGCGGGATGTCCATCCCAACGCCACTCATCCCGGGTGTACCCGAGTTCGGATCCCTGTCGTTCGAGAACGCCATCGAGCTATTCAGGGAATGGGGCTTCCAGGTTGAGCCCGGCCCCCGCACGGAAGAGGTTACCCTCATTCTGGAAGGACCCAGCCACCGTTCCTATTGGGTGCACGATGCCCACGCACTGGCCGAGATTGCGGCCGTGGCGCTGCGCCTCCGTTGGCAGGGCGGAACGCTGGGGCGCCAGCCGGAAAGTCAAGGTGGAAATCATCGCGGCGCCGGCCGCGACCTTGCCCGGTTGGTGTGTTGACGTCAAGACAGGGCCGAGCTTGGCTAGCCGCTTGATCCCGGGGCCACTTCCCGATGGAGTAGGCTCTTGACCACGAACAGGACAAGGAATGAAAAACTGACCAGAATTACAGCCAGGGCCAGCGCCACGTCCATGTCCAACTCGAACCCGATATAGATCGCCAGGGGCATGGTCTGGGTGCGCCCGGCATAGTTTCCGGCAAAGATAATCGTCGCTCCGAACTCGCCCAGCGCCCGCGCCCAGGTCATCACACAGCCGCTCACGAGCCCCGCCCAGGCCAGCGGTAGCGTCACGTGCCGAAAGGCCTGCAAACTGCTCGCACCGTCCAGTGCCGCCGCCTGCTCCAGCTCGGGCTCGACACTGCCAAACCCCAACGCGGCGGCCTTTACATAAAAGGGAGCGGCAACGAAAGTCTGGGCCATCACCACCGCCACCCAGGTGAAAGCCATCTCGACGTTCAGCCACTGCAAAACGCCGCTCAGCAGCCCCCGCCGCCCAAAAGCCAACAAAAGGGCAACACCCGCTACGGCCGGCGGCAAGACGGTGGGCAGGTCCACCAGCGTGTCCACGATACGTCGCAGTCGAAAACGGCGCCGTGCCAGCAGATAAGCCACCGGTGTGCCGAGGAAAACGGTCACCAGGGTCGTCATAACCGTCGAGCTCAAGCTCATCCCAATTGCTTGCAGCACCTGCGGGTTGCCGAGATTGGGCAGCAGGCGCGCCGGAGGCATGCGCACCGAGATGGCGACCAATGGCAGGGCCAGAAAGACCAGCAAGGGCAGGGCCAGCAGCCATCCCAGGCGGCGCGACAAGTGCAGGGACCGGGAAAAAAGGCGCTGTGCCGCGGAAATGCTCTTTGTGACCACTTCCTCCCCTATTGACATGGCGTGGCGTGCTTCTGAGTGGGCAGCCATATCGCCTCTCTCCCCCTTCTTTGCGGCCGTACTTGGAACTGAAATATTCAAAGCGTGAGTATGGCGGCATGGTAATACAGCTCGGGGTTCCTGTCAAATCTATCGGACCGGTTCGTCGCTGCCTGCTCTCTCTTGCGGACTTGAATCCGACACGATGGCTCGTTTGCCCGGCCCGGAGGCCGGATGCCCCTTGCCCGGCGATGATCTCAGACTGACGTACAAGCCAAGCTCCCTGGCACGCCGGATCGCCGGCAACGAGCTCAAGGCTTGCTCGAGGCCGAACAGTCCCTCCGACGCAACTGGTGGCAAAACCTGTACGTCCAGGTCGAGCAGCACCCCGCGCGCATCCCTGCTCAGAGCAGCCTGAAAGTCCAGCACACCCTCCAGCGGAAACAGCGCGTCGTCCAGGTCAGCCATGGTCAGGCCAAGCTCGCCGGGCAACTCGACTCTGCCACGAATTCGTTCCCGGACCCGGGCCAAAGTCTTGAGCACCGTGCCGCAGGGGCAGGGCCCCGGCAGGAACCGGCTGATATCTCTGGTGCGATAGCGGATCAGGGGCATACCCCGCCGCGTAAGGGTCGTGAACACCACCTCGCCCTGCTCTCCCTCAGGCAGGCGCTGTCCCGTCTCGGGATCGACGATTTCGACATAGAGGTCTGCTTCGCGCAGGTGGTAGCCGCGCCGGGCCTGGCACTCCACACCGCCACCCAACCCCATCTCGGTCATGCCGTAATGGTTGTAAACCTGACAACCCCAGGCCCCTTCCACAGCAGCGACGATGGCTGGCGGCACATAGTCGGTGGTCAGCAGCGCGCTCTTGAGCTGCAACGGCACCCGGCGGCAGTTTTCATCCCGGTAACGCGCCAGGGCGAGGACCTGGGTCGGGATGCCTACCAGGCTGTTCGCCCCTTCGCGGATCATCACCTCCAGCGTCTTGGCAACGTCACGGACCGGGCCGTGCCGTAGTCCCACAGCCCCCAATCGTTCCAACGCCGTTGCCAGCAGGTCGCCGACGCCACCGGGTGTCTCGCACGGCAGCAGGATCAACACCCGGTCGCCCGGCCCCACCAGGGTCGACATGCCGACGTGAAAAAAGTCGAGGGTCGATTCCTGGTCACCGGCAGTGAAGTAGAGCCGCTTGGGTTGGCCCGTGGTCCCGCTGCTGGAGAGTGTGACCACCCGATTGATCTCACCCTGGGAAACACACAGAAACTGCAAGGGCCGGTCGCGAATGTCGTCAGCCGTGGTAAAGGGGAAATGGTCCAGGCCGGTCAGGTTCGCCAGCTCCTGGGGCGCAGCGGCCAGGTGGTGCCCGTAGAAGGCGCTCCTTGCCCGAACCAGGCGCAGCGTCTCTCGAAGTTTCTCAAGCTGGTACGCCTCGATGGCCAGGCGGTCGGCCCGCCCGCCGTCCTGGCCGACCTTGGCGGCGATCCAGGGGTCCAGGGGGGTGAGTCTCACGTGTCTGCTGCCCTCCGGTACAGGCCGTGGCCCCGGCAACTTGTGAGGTTGTAGGCACAGAAAGGGATGATGCTCCCCTCGGGGCTGACGGTGTGAATGCAGCAGTCGCGCAGCCGTTCCAGGTCCAGGGTCCAGGCATCCTGGAAGGCCATGCCCGAAATCGTAAACGTGTGGGTCCGGGCGCGGGCCAGCAGAACGTCCCAGCCGCCCAGGCTGGGCCCTTGCCCGGGCGGCGCCGGGTTCGCCTCGGCGGCCGGTTTGCCTGCCTGCGGATGGGACCAGTAGCGGGCGGTGAACTCCCGCGTCCTGGCCGCCCCCTCCTCCGCCGGCTCCGGCTGGCAGCAGCAACTCGATTCTGCCCTGTGTTGTGTCCAGGATTGCAGGCTCCCATCAGGCATGAGCACAAAGTTGCCATGAAACGAGCAGGTGGCGTTCTCGCAGCTCGAGGGCTTGAACGTCTGTCGCGAGACCAGCCCCTCAGTCTGTTCCTCCAGGGCACGGATGACTTCGGGGATGGTCACGCGGTCGCCGTCCTGTGGGCTGTGGGGATAGCGGCCAAAGTAACTGAGCGGCTGAAAGTGCACGCCCCGCACGGCGGGCAACTGCTCCAGGGCAAAGAGCACGATGTCGCCGACGTTGTCGGTATTGACGCCCGGGACCAGCGTGGGCACGAGGATCACGCCCAGGCCATGCTCGGCGCAGCGCTCGATGGCGGCGCACTTGTCAGCGAGCAGCCGCCGCCCCCGCAGGCTTTCGTAGATGCGATTCTCCGTGCCGTCGAACTGCAAGAACACCGAGGCCAGCCCGGCGTCGCGCAGCCGCCGCGCATAGTTCGGGTCGCGGACAAACCGGAGGCCGTTGGTGTTGACCTGGATGAAATCGAAGCCAAGGGAGCGCCCCAGGGCGACGATGTCGGGCAGATCGTCGCGCACACAGGGCTCGCCGCCGGAAAGCTGGACATTGAAGGGACCGCCGGCGTCGAGCAGGCGGCGGTACCAGCCCTCGATGACGTCCAGATCGGGGTCGGGCCCGGCGGCGCTGCCGGAGCGTGCAAAACAGAAGGCACAGCTCAGGTCGCAGCGCTGCGTGACCTCCAGCAGCGCCGTGCAGGTGTGCTGGCGGTGCTCGGGACACAGGCCGCAGTCAAAGGGGCAGCCTCGCTCCACAGCCGTGAACGGATTCTGGGGATAGGCCGGGATCTTGTGCCGGACCCAGGAGAGATAATCAGGCTCACCGCGCCACACCACGACTTGAAACTGGCCATGCTCGGGGCAGGTCTTGCTCAAGTAGACGTCGCCGTCTCTCATAACGCGCCTGGCCGGGATGCGGACCAGGCATTCAGGGCAGACGCTCTCGGTTGTCGACAGCACCCGCTCGCCGTCGATGGGCATGGTCCTTATCCTCCCAGCTCGTAGCCGTTCATGGCCAACAGGTCCCGGGCTCTTTCCCAGGTCTCAATCACGATGCCTGGGCAGCGCAGTCCCTGGTTGGCGGGGTCGCCGGCCAGGATCTCGGCGCAGCGGATGCCGCCATAGCGATTGCCGATTTCCTCCTTGAACCAGGCAGTCAGCTCATCGAGCATCATGCCCAGCCGCGGGTCGGCCATTTCGGTGAGCAGCCCGCGCCCCGCAAAGAGGCCCAGCAGGCAGGCAGCGCCGGTCAGACACCCACACGTCTCACCGGCGGAGCCGATGCCGCCGCACAGACCCTGCACCGCCCGGACCAGATCGGAATTCTCCCTGTCCTGCGCTTCCAGGCCCATGAGGGCCAGGACCTGGCTGCAGCAAAAACCTTGCTGAAGCAACTCGGCGATTCTCAGTTCGTCGGTCATGTTACACCCTCCTCAGGGCAAGGCCCTGGCGATCAGTAAAAAGTAGCCGGGACGGGCAGCGGCGATGGCCGGCCCAACTTCCGCCACAGCGGCACCCGAGGGAACCATCTGCCGCCAGAAACTATCCAGGGAGCCGTGGGCCATGATGAGCTGGGCGGCAAGACTGCAGAGCGCGGCCGTGTGGTCCTCCCAGAGCAAGAGCTCAAAGCCGGCGGCCTGCAAGCGGCCAATGAGCTCCTGGGGTGGCAGGGCGCCGCTGAGGCAGCTGCACAAAGGGAGGCGGTGCAAGGCCGCCGCCCCATCCGGCCGCCGGGCATACAGGTCGGTGACGGCCAGCAGTCCGCGGGGGCGCAGAACGCGGTAACACTCGGCCAGTGCCTGGCCCAGATCGGCCATCAGCGACAGGGTGCATTCGGCCAGCACGGCATCCATGCTGCTCGAAGCCATGGGCAGCCGCTCGCCCGCCGCCTGGAGCAGGGGCAGTTGGGCCTGTCGTTCGCGCCCTTCCCGCAGCAGAAGGGCCGACGCATCCAGGCCGATGGCCCACATTCCGCGTCTGCTCCCCAGGTGTTCAATCGAGACGCCGGTTCCACAACCCAAATCCAGGACCCGGGCGCCGGGCGCCAGATCCCAGAGGGCAACCGCCCGCTCGGTCAGCTCCAGGCCGCCTGGCCGGATGGCCTCACCTGCGACCTGGCGAAGGGCGCCCTCTTCATAGACCCGGACCCGGCCGGTGGGTTCCTGTGCCTGCTCGTCCGCCACGACGCTCACTTGTCTTCCAGCGTTTTCTCTACCTCGGCCATGCGGCCCATGGCCAAATCCTCTGGCACGAGGACCAGTCCGCAGCGAGGGCAGCGCAACAAGTCCACCGGGAAGGCGCTGTCCAGATAGGAAACCGTGACCTTGCCTGCCTCCAGGGGCACCTGGCAATTGGCGCACACCCAGTTCTTCCCTTGGCTCATTGCCCGTTACCCTTTCCAACCTGCATACGATGGCTGTAGGCGTTGTGGATCAGATAACCTTCATTCTGGAGGGAGTATTCGACCCAGTAGGTGACGCTGGCCGGGCGGTGAGAGGCAAGGTAATGGCCGGTCTCGGGGTCTATGAACCGGGCCTGTGTGCGCTCGGCAAATTCGATGACCTGCTGGATGTCCTCCACCAGGATGAGCCGCTCCTCGAGCAGTGCTCGCACGTCGGGCGGGATCTGGAGGCGGATGTCCTCGTATGCTGCGTGATCGGGCATTTCCTCTCCCCACACTCTTTTCAGCAGTCCGCGCTTGAGCCTGGCCCGGTTTTCGTGCCGCCATGAGTAGCCGGGGTCGGGCCGCGTGGCGCGCTCGTCCAGATCGCCGGCCAGGATGAGGTCCAACAGATGCAGCGTGCGCTTGCCGCGGGCGGCGAAAAAGTCACGGCAGGTGGCACAGTAGGTGACATAGTCGGCCGGGCTGGCTTCGATGCGCCGCTCCACGACCCGCCGCGCCAGCTCTCGGTTGGCAAACCACATCAGCCCACCGTAGCTGCAACACTCGGTCTTTTCGCGACTCAGGGGCAGTTCCTCCACCTCATATCCCATCCGGGCCAGGAGACGTCGCACGCTGTCCTGCATGGCCCGCTCGCCACGCGTGGTGCACGGGTCGTGGAGGGCCAGCCGGCCGCCGGCCGGCGCCACGGCCCGGTCCGGCAGGCCAAGGCTGGAGAATAGCTCCCACAGGGAGATCAGCTCGTACTGGGGCAGATGGGCCTTGAAGACCTGGTGGCAGCTTGAGCAGGCCAGGATCAGGCGCGGGCTGCCCATTTCCTGGAAGCGGGCACTCAGGTCGTCGATGACCTCCTGGCACAGCACCTCGCGCCCGGCCCAGTCGGCCGGCGCGCCACAGCAGCCCAGGGCCAGGCCCACCCCGCCGCTCAACCGCTCCCGCAGGTAGCCATATACCGCTTCTACCTGCTCGGGCGCCGAGCCGGCAAGCTGGCAGCCGGGGAAAAAGAGGTACTCGCTGCCGGTGGTTCCCGGCTCGTGGCGGACCAGGGCGAATTTCTCGCCGGTGCTAAAGGCCATGTCGCGCAGGGCAAAATCGTGGGCCGAGGGAGGCATGCGCCTCTGCTCGACCATGGTCTGGCGGGCCTGGCGGCAGATGGTAGCCATGTTCAAGTCGGTGGGGCACACTGTGGCGCACAGCCCGCATAGGCTGCAGGAGTTGATAAACTGGTTCGAGTGCCGCTGCCCGGCGACGATGGACAGGTTGTTATAGATCTCGCGCACGTATCTCTTGGGATGGCTGCGATAGTGGGCCAGGTATTCGCACACCTTGACGCATTCCAGGCATTCGCACAACAGGCAGCGTTGTGCCTCGAGTACGGCCTCGTCGTGGCTGTAGCCGGCTCCGGGATCCGACATGGGTACGGCGGCGCGCGACTCCACACCGGCGATGTTGGTGTAGAGCCGGCTCGGGTAGGAGCCTTCGTTCTGGCGAGTGGCGGTCAGCGACGCGCCCTGCAGGTAACGGTCGATGGACGTGGCACCGCGCCGCCCGTCCGAGATGGACATGATGGGCGAGTAAGCACCCGGGTCTCGCAGGAGGCTGCCGCCGGCAAAGACGCCGTCCTGGCCCGTGGCGTAGGTCAGCGGGTCGACCTCGATGCGCCCTGCCTCGTCCAGCGGCAGGCCCAGCCCTTCTTCTGCTGTGGCCCCCACGGCCACGTACACGGCGTCGAATTCGGCGCGCAGTTGCTCCAGCGGCAGGTCAGCGCCAACCGCGGTCCTATGCCGCACCCGCACGCCAAGGGCCTCCACAACGGATAGGTCGGCTCGGATCACGTCGGGGGGCAGAACAGCCTGTGGAAAGGCCCACAGGCGTCCGCCCAGGCGATCGGACGCCTCGAACACGGTCACGCTCCAGCCCTTCCTGGCCAGATCAAAGGCGGCGGTCACCCCGGAGAGCCCACCGCCGGCGATGGCCACTCGCTTGCCGCGCGATGGCAGGGTCGCGATCCTGGTGTCGGTCCCCAGGTCGGCACAGGCCCTTTCCAGGGCGGCGATGTTGATGGCCTCTCCGATCTCCTTCCGATTACAGTCTGCGCGGCAGGGCTGATCACAAACGCGGCCGATGATGCGTGGAAAGGGCAGTGTCTTTTTCAGGACCTTGAGCGCCCCAGCCAGATCGCCCCGGGCCATGGCAGCGGCCATGCCACGCACGTCCACGTGGATGGGGCAGGCCGTGACGCAAGGTGGGGGCGATTCCTGGATGCAGCGAGCTTCGGTCGCGCGCAGTTCCTGTTGATCCATCATCCTCGATCATCAGCCTCCCGGTCCCCGCTCGTGCCGGACTGCCCGCTCTGCAGCGGTCCGGCACGAGCAGGGGGATGTGGCGGGCAGGACCCGGGCCCTGCCCGCCGTCGAAAACCTACGCTTGGGCCTGGAGGGCGGCAAGGACCTTTTCCGGATAGGCAGGCAGATGGCGGATGCGCGCGCCGGTCGCGTCCTTGATGGCGTTGATGACCGCCACGTGGGACGATGTCAGAGGCAACTCACCCACGCCCGCCGCCCCGAACGGTCCATTCTCGCGGGGCGTCTCGATGTAGTAGAGGTCAAACTTGTCGGGGATGTCCTTGGCGTAGGGAATGCCGCAGGCGAGCATGGTGGTGTGCTTTTCCAGATCCTCAAAGTCCTCGGACAGAGCCAGGCCGATGCCCTGGGCAATGCCACCATACATCTGGCCGTCGACGACGAGCTTGTTGTTGATCTTGCCCACGTCGCCGATGGCGGTGAACCCTTCGACCGTGGTCTTGCCCGTCTTGGTGTCCACGGCGACCTCGGCCATGAACATGCCGTACATATAGACCGCAAAGGGCGAGCCCTGGGCCGTTTGCAGGTCGCAGTTGCTCGCCGTCGACATGGTCCACTTGCCGGTGTAGCGCAGCGGGATGCCCTCGGCTACCATCTCGTCGTAGGTGCGGAAGCTGCCGTCCGGCTTGCGCATGGCCGCCACCAACTGCTCGCAGCCGTTCTTGATCGCGTTGCCGGTCATCACCTGGCTACGACTGCCGCCGGCCGGACCGCTGTTGGGGGTGATTGCGGTGTCATTCATCACCAATTTGATCTGTTCTGGTCGCAGCCCCAGGGGTAGGAGTCCCTCATGGGCTGTGCCCAGGGCCCCCATGTCGGCGCCCTGGCCATGATCCTCCCAGGAGGTAAAGAGGGTGACGCCTTCCGGCGTGAGTTCCAGTGCAACCTCGGAGCTGTCCGGACCGTCGAGACCGCAGCCATAGATGCCCAGGGCAATGCCCACGCCCTTCTTGACTCCGTCCGTCGATTCCTTGCGGGCCTTTTCCCTGGCCTGCTTGTACAGGGGGCGAAGCGTGTCGATCATCTCGGGGAAGGGATAGACCTCGGGTTCCTGGCCGGTGGGCGTCGTATCACCGGGCCGGTAGACGTTCCTGGCACGCAGCTCTAACGGGTCAATGCCCATCTTGTCGGCCAGCTCGTCTATCAGGCTCTCGCTGGCCAGGAAGGCCTGCGGCGAACCATAGGCACGGAAGGCAGAGCCCCAGGCGTGGTTGGTGCAAACCGTTCGCCCCAGCCCGCGGATGTTGGGAATGCCATAGCCCGCGCCCATAAACTGCGCGCCACGCAGGGTGAGCAGATCGCCGAACTCGGAATAGGGGCCGTGGTCAACGGACCAGTCCGTCTCCATGGCGACGATCTTGCCTTCCTCGTCGGCCCCGTACTTGATCTTGATCCAGAAGGGCGAGCGCTTGCCGGTATAGGCGATGTGCTGGCGGTAGTTGTACTCGAGGAACACGGGCCGGCCGGTAGCCATGCAGGCCACGCCCAGCAACGCTTCCATGGTGGGGCTGAACTTGTAGCCAAAGGTCCCGCCCGCCGGGTTCTGCACGAGGCGCAGCTTGTCGGGCTCAATCCCCAGGCCGGGGGCGATCATGGCGTGATGCAGGTGGATGCCGATGCTCTTGGAGTGGATGGTCAGGCGGCCCTCGTCGTCATAGTAGGCCAAGCCGACGTCGGGCTCGACCGTGAGATGGGGCTGGCGCTGAAGGTAATACTCGCCTTCGACGACGTGGGCGGCCGACTCCATCAGCGGCGCGGTGTCCTGGCCTTTGACGATGGGCTGCTCAAAATAGACGTTGGGCGTGCCGGGATGGATCTCGATGGCGTCCTCGGCCATGGCCGCCGGCGCGCTCATGTAGGCCGGCAGCACTTCCAGCTCGACCTTGACCCTGGCGGCGGCAGCCTCGGCGTTCTCCTTCGTGTCGGCACAGACGATGGCGATGGCATCGCCGTACTGGTAGACCTTTGTGTCGCACAGGATGGGCCGGTCCCAGCCGTCGCCCTTGTTGGTCGGGAAGGTAATCAGGCCGGTTATGCGGTTCCTGCCCTTGACGTCCTTGTGGGTGACCACCTTGCAGACGCCGGGCATAGCCTCCGCCTCGGTGGTGTCGATGGACAGGATGTTGGCGTGCGAGACATCGGCCTGCACCAACGCCAGCCGGAGGGTATTCGGCGGCATCTTGAGCCCCAGATCGGCGCCATAGTCCAGTGTGCCGGTGGCTTTGGCGACGGCGGTCGGGCGGGGCTACTTGCTGCCCCAGATGCGACCGTCGGCCGGCATCTGGAAAGCAAGGTCCTCGACGTCCATTTCACCGCGCAGCACCTTGGCGGCATCCATGACAGCGTCGACGAGGGGCTTGTAGCCGTTGCAGCGGCAGACGTTGTGGTGCCGGGTAAACCAGGCGCGGATCTCTTCGCGTGTGGGCGATGGGTTTTCATCCAGCAGTGCCTTGGAAGAGACGACAAAGCCGGGGATACAGATGCCGCATTGGGCGGCGCCGTGCGCGATAAAGGCTACCTGGATCGGATGCAGGTTGTCCGGTGTGCCAATGCCCTCGACGGTGGTAATCTCGGCCTCATCGGCAACGCGGGCCATCTTGGTGACGCACGACAGGGTGAGCTTGCCGTTGACGATGACGTTGCACGAACCGCAGTGCCCGTCACCGCAACCCACCTTGGTCCCCATGAGCCCCAACTGCTCCCGGAGCACGTCAGAGAGCATGGCCTCTCGACGGATGATCAACGTACGGGGAATGCCATTGACATAAAGAGTTTTCTTTTGCACGTTCGACTCCTTTCGCTTCCTTGCTTGCGGCATCTTTGCTACTTGTTCATCTCAAAGTGCAGGGGCGAACCCTCGCGGTCGCCCTGTGGGGCAGATGCAAGGCCCATCCCTATCTCGAATTGAGATGGTACGGTCTGGGATAGCGTCCTTGCACATTTACCGATCGTCAGCTCTGCGGCTCTTGACCTCCTTTCCAGAATAGCAAACCCGGCGCCCTGGAAAGGTGGCGCCGGGAATGTTATCGCTGCTTCGTCTCCTTTCCGAGCACGGGAGGCGCGGCCGTTTCCCGCCACACCCTACTGCCCAGCGTCCATAGGCCTGGCTTGCCGGTAGGCCCGCTGGGTCGGAGATGCTATCCAGTTGCTATGTATTCAGATCCAGATCGACGGGTTCCCTTTCCCCCAAACGAAAACACGGCACCCCGGAAACGAGACGCCGTGCAGACAAAACAGCAGACCGTCTCCTTTCCGAGCACGGGAGGCGCGGCCGTTTCCCGCCACACCCTACAGCCCAACGTCCATAACTCTTGCGAGTCGTAGGTTCGTTGGGTCGGAGACCTCGCTTGTAACAGACTGCACATAGTATAGCCTAGTTCTACGGATCGTGCAAGTTTTCAGAGCCGTGCGAGAATCCTGGACGATTTTGAGAGTGATACCACTTGTCAGTCTGGCGATCGCTATCGCGCCTTTCTGGTCAACCGCGACGGCTCCAATCTCGCGCCGATACTCAGCAACACCACGTTCGAGATTAAGGCAAGCTCCCTCTCCTACGATGGGCAGAGTGTAGCCTTTACCTCTGCGTCCGACATCCTTGGCAACGGGAACGAATACGAACAGGCCTTTGTCCTCAAAGGCCCAGCAAAGCCCGACCTTGCCGTGGATGCCTTTGCCCTGAACACCACGGCTGCTACCTACAGCAGCGGGCGTTACACCTATCCCCTTGACATTACCGTGCGCAACACTGGCCTGGCCCCCGCCGCCGGCTTCCAGGTGCGCTTCAGCGACAATGGCGGCTGGCGCGAGACGCGGGCCATCGCCAGCCTGGCTCCCGGCGCCAGCACGGTGCTGCACCTCGATTGGGACCTCACCGGCTTGTTGAACGCCGGGCAGGGCCAGGCCAACATCCAACTCACCGCCACCACCGACCCCCAGGACATCATCGTCGAAGCCGGCAACCTCAACAACGTGGCCCAGGACGCGGACGAGGTGGACGTCCGCCTACGCCTGACCCAGGTCCGCTCCGGCTACCGGCCCGGCACTTTTCTGGCCGGCGTCTCGGTGCCCAACAACGTGGACGCCTGGGTGGATTGGAACGGCGACCTCGCCGGCACAGGCAGTCCCGGCGAGCCCGGTCAAGTGACCTACGAGCTCAACGGAACACAGAGCGTCGAGCCGGTCGGCAACCCTGCGGCCGCACCCGCCGCTTCTCACACCTACAATATGGGCAGCGACCTGCAGGCCGGGACCAACGTCCTGCGCGTCCGTGCCGAGAACGCAGTACGTTTTCGATCCGACAGCCACACCCTCACCCTACACGGGGCGGACAATGCCGCCTGGCTGGCTTCGCTCGCCGTGAATGTGGAGGCCGAGCCGCCGGGCGCCGCATACGACAAGGTTGCCGTCTACAAGAGCCAATTCGAGTGGCTCGACGAGCGGTTGGAAGGCTACTATGACGTCCCGGCCGACAAGGTGAACGTACTCAAAAAAGAGTACGGACCCAAGATCGACGCCTGGTCGCTCAGCGCCGAATTCCGCTCCGATGGGGCCGGCACCGTCGAAGGCATTGGCGAATTTGAGGGTGAGGTCAAGGGAACGGCCGCGGTCAAGACCAAGGTGCGGGCCGCCGGTTCGGTGCGCGCCGACGAGCAAGTGCGGCTGATCAAACTGGGGGGCAGCCTGCGCGGCGAGGGCGACATCAACACACCCCGCGTCCCCCTCACTCCCTGGTTGCCTTTCCTCTATGCCCAGGCCAAGATCGGCGCCGGGGCCGACGCTACGCTGGGTGTCTACGAGCAGGCCGGCGGCGAGCTGGCGTGGAGCCCCCTGGTCCTGGGGCTGGATGCCACCGTCGAGGGCACTCTGTCCGCGGGCTGGGAACACATCGCCTACGTCGAGGGCGGCGTCGGCGGCCAGCCGCGCGGCGAGTTCAACCTGCCGCCCGATCCCGACCTGCTGCGCAGCCTGACCATTCGCCTCCATGCCTGGGGCAAAGCGCAATTCCTGGTGTGGGAAAAGGGCTACGAGGCGGAATACGAGTACGTGGTCGCCGGCCCTGGCGGACAGGCGATGGCCGACGCGCTGGAGCCCCACAGCGGGCCCTGGCAACTGCGAGCGCGCGATAGCAGCCAGCCGCTCGACGGCGCCGGACCCCTGGCAATGGACTATCCCTACGCCGACCCGGCCCTCGCCCTCACCGAGGATGGCTCCATGATGCTGCTCTGGGTAGACGAGGCCGGCGATAGCCTGGAGATTCGCGCTTCGCGCTGGGATGGCGCTGCCTGGGGTGCCACGGCCGGACCGGCCGACAACGCCTTCCTGGATGCCTACCCCGCCGTGGCCTACGACGGCGCCGGGAGGGCCGTGGCCGCGTGGGTGCAACTGGCGGACGGCACCCTGCCCGCCGACCCCCACGACGTTCTGTCCCGCATGGAGATCGTCGCGTCCGTCTGGGGTGGTGTCGCCTGGAGTGTGCCGGTGCGTCTCACCGACGATGGGCGGATGGACCTTCGCCCAAAGATAGCCGCGGCTGGCAATGGCAGCGTGATGGCTGCCTGGCTCAAGGACGCTGATGGCTCCTTCCCCCTCTATCCGGACGAGGAGCAAGAGACCCTGGGGGACGATCTCTATTATGCGTCCTGGGACGGAGGGTCCTGGAGCGGCCCCTCCCTGGCCGTCGGCGGCGTCGTCAGCGACGAGGCCCCGCAACTGGCCCTCGGCGACGGCAAAGCCCTGGCGGTGTGGAGCCACGATGCCGACGGTCGTGTCGATAGCATCGCCGACCCTGCCATCTATTACGCCGCCTGGAACGGTTCGACCTGGGGCGAGGCGCAACCCCCGGCAGGTGTAGGCGACGGCCTGGCCGATTTCTCGCCGCGCATCGCCTACGGCGCTGGCGGCCAGGCCCACCTTGTTTGGGTGAAGGGGCGCGTGCCTCAGGGCGCCGACCCGGATGATGTCATTGATCGGCTCTACATTGCCAGCTACGACGACGGTGCGTGGTCTGCGCCGGCCGTAGCCATCGAAGCGAGCGCCATCGAGGCAAAGCTCCTGGTGGATGCCCGGGACAACCTGGTAGTGCTGTGGCTGGCGCGCTCCGAGGCCGGCGTAAACGTGTGGTACGCTGTCCACGACCGGAGCGCCGCGCTGTGGAGCAATCCGCTCCTCCTCACCCACGACGCACAGATGGCTACGGACAATGACGCCGTGCTCGATGGCAGCGACACCCTGCGCCTGGTCTTGACCGGGCGTGAGGTGACTGCCGCCACCCATACGGCTGGGGCCGCCCAGGCGTTATCCGCGCCGCCCATCGTCTATCCTATCTTGGGCGCGGTGCGCCCCGCCGAACATCGACATACCCTGGGTTACGATCTGACGCTGACCGGCCTGGCCGTCTCGCCGGCCAACCCCATGCCCGGCACCGCGGCCGTGTTGACCGCCACCGCTCACAACAGTGGTGACCTGGCAGTGACGGGGGCCGTGGTCGCGTTCTACGACGGCGACCCGGCCGCCGGAGGCGTGCAGATCGGCGAAGCGCAAGCGATTCCCTCGCCCTTCCGCGCCGGCACAGCGGCCACGGTGAGCGTACCATGGAGCGTGCCCTCCGCCCCCACGTCGCACGCCCTCCATGCCATGATCGATCCTGCCGGCGCCATCGCCGAACGCGACGAGGACAACAACCGGACCTCGCTGCCTTCTGTTCTGCCCGACCTGGAGGTGGCCTGGACGCGCACCGATTGGAGCGGCGACGCCATCACCGTCACCGCCGGCGTGCGCAACGTGGGCGTCAGCCCCGTGCTCGTGCCCTTTGTCGTCTCCCTGCGGGCCGGTGATCCCCTGGCCTGCGCCGCCCTCGCCGAGGGGATGGTGCCGGCCCCCCTGCCGCCCGGAGAGAGCGCGACCCTTCCGCTGGCCCTCGCGGACCCGGCCTCGTTGCTGACGGGTACGCACACGGCCTGGGTCGTGGTCGATGCGGGACAGGCGGTGGTGGAAGCGGACGAGACGAACAATGCCGGCTTCAGCGCCCTCAACGTGGCCCCCGATCTGGTCCTGGGAGCCGCCGATATCGCGGGAGCTGGGCCGGTTCTCATCACGGCTCACAACACCGGCTTTGTGGCGGCGACCGGCGTGCTGGTCACGGTGTGCGAGGGAGGCAGCGGCGGCTCGTTGCTGTACAGCGGCACGCTGGATAGGCTGCCCGCAGGCGGCGCGGAGACGTTGGTACTGCCCCTGCCGCCCGGTGACTACACGCTGCACGTCCAACTGGATCCGGCGAATCTCATCCAGGAGAACGACGAGAGCAACAACTTGGGCGTGCGAGAGGTCAGAATACCCTCACGGGCGTACTTGGCACTGATGCGGGGGTACTGACAATCGGGATGATCCTGGGTCACCATTCCTTGACCCACTGCTCGGATCGGTCGTGCTCTGTGGACATAATGGATGCATACAGGGCGTTGGGCCCTGGCTCGTAACCTCCGACAAAGGCCCGCACGGCCCCCAGCCGCTGCGCGCGGCGCAGCCCTTCGCCGATGGTGGCCCGGGCCAGGCCGAGCCGCCGGTGCTCGGGCACGGTAGCCACCGGCTCGACCATGGCGCTGCGCGTTACGTCGTCGTACCACAGCGTGCAAAAGGAAGCGATCTCGCCGCCCGGCGCCACGGCCACGATGTCCAGGTCGCGGCGGTAGAGGGGGCAGCGCTGGATGTTGAGGTACCACTCCCAACCCTGATAGTCCTCGTCTGGCTCGTCGAGATGAAAGCCCCGCCACGAGGCCCAGCTGCGGGCCGGCAGCTCGTCCACCTCGCCCAACGAGCGCACGGTGTAGCCAGGGGGGATGGGCGCGTCGGAGATGGGCGCGTCCAGGTCTCGCCGCCACTGGCTCTCGACCCACTTTCCGTTGTTATAGCCGCGGCGCCTCAGGAGGTCCAGGCGCTGCTCGTGCTGGTCATCCGTCCAGACCACCAGCACGCGCCGACCGTCCCGTTGGGCGGCCAGGTGTGCCTCGGCCGTAGCAAGCATCTCCTCCTCCAGCTCGGGTGTGCGCAGCCCGGGGTGCACCTGCAGGTGCGCCTCGCCTGCCCCTTCCGGGTTCAGCACCGCCGCGAGCCGGCCATCGGCCGTCTCCCACAGGAACACGACCTCGGCGATGGACTCCCACCCCTCGCAATTGAGGGCCACGTGCCAGCGCCAGTAGTCGAGCCGGGCGACGGGCCAGCTCTTCTCGCGTATCCCGTTGAGGAGCATCACCTCGCGCAAAAAGGCCCGGATGCGCCAGTAGTCATCCTCGGTTTGATAGGGCCGCATCGTCAGCTTCATCGTTCGTTTTGTTCTCCTTGGATGGTTCAGCTCGGATCCGCTTCCATACAGTAAACAACCAAACTCTCGGGAGTGTTCGTTTTCTGGATGCGCACGAGGGATGGCGAGGGGGTCGGGCAAGCGCCCGGGCGTGGGACCAGGCCTGGATCCGCAACCACCGGTCCGGGCTCCATCTCCCTAGTTGAGGACGGTCCAGAGGCTGGCTCGGGCGGCCGTGTACGTCCGATTCGCGCGCAGCGATAACCTCGGAGGGTCAAAGCCACACGGCGCACGGTGGGTTGCTACCCACCGACGGATTTGTGCCTGATGAGGAGCAGCGTTGACAGGACCAATGCAGCCAATGGGACGGTCAGGCAGACCAGTCCCAGGCCCCATGAGACTGGCTCGAGATCTCCAAAGGCGCCAATGATTGGGATGCGACGGCTGACAGGAGAAAAGTCGCTTCTTCCAGATTGCCCAGTTCCCGGCATCAGGGTCTGTTCTTCGGGCGTCTGCTGCCAAGACCCGGGGGAATGGGAATGGCTGTCTGCTACTGCGGGTACTGCGGGCGGGGTAGCCGAGGCTACCGAGGCGATGGGAGGCTCTACGAGCACGCCCTCGTCTTCTTCAGTCGTCGTCGGCGCCGGGGTCGGGGCAGAACCGCCGGCTGCTGCCACCTCAGAGCTTGGCGCTGGAGTCTTGAACCTTGCATCTTCCTGACTTGTATCTTCCTGGATGATGGCCTCCCCCAGATCGCGCTCGCTGGCTGTCGGTTCACGGAGGCAGATAGGAAGATAGATGGAGCGCTTGTAGATGACGCCGACGGTGTGGGCGCTGGCAGGTATGATGAGGGAGTTGGTGTCGGCCGTAGAGCCATCGGCAGATGTCCCGATCCAGCCGCCGATACGCCATCCGGGATCGGGGATGGCGCCGCTCAGGGCGATCGTCTCGCCTTCGACGTACCGGCCAGCGGGGCAACCCGGGGAGTTGGTTGGTGCTGCAACGGGGTCACTGCCATGCCCTGTGTGGCTCAAAGTGAGAGCATAGCAGGTCAGTGGGAGTTCCGTCAGGACTGCTGTGACGGCCTTGTCGGCGTCCATGGTCACCTGACAAGCCCCACTACCGGTACATGCACCATCCCAGTGGTCAAACTCGTAGCTCGCGTTGGGCACAACGGTAACGTTCACAACGGTGCCCTCCGCGTAGGAGTGTACCCCGGCTTCAGGATCGGTGATGCCGCCCTCTGGGGGCTGCACTGCGATGCTGAGGGAGTAGTTTTGCGAGGGACCCACTTGCACGCTACCATCGTATACGGTGAGGAGTGGGAGCAGGTTCTTGAAGGTGTAGGCGGAGGACATGGCCGAGAACTCCAGGTTCAGCTCACTGCTGCCCGATCCAACCACGTCAAAGGTGACCTCGAGCACGGCGAAAGAACCCGTGGACCCCGTCACCTTGACCCCATTGAAGACAAGATGCCCGGACGAAACCTGGGTGTCATTAATTATACCGCTGAATCCAGCCAGGATGCCAGAATTACCGTCGTATTCCAGCACGGTTGGATTCCAATCCAAAGTAGCGGTAAAGCTTCCCAGTGCGTTGTCGGGTGGATCGACTCCGGCGACATCGATGCTGATGGTGGCTGTGATCTGCTCACCAACGTCTGGCATGGTGTTCGAAGGAATTACTGACGACGTCACGTTGCCACTTTGCGCAAAAGCCGGAGCACTGCTGATGGCAATGACGCTGAGGAGCAAAATGACCGCTGTTGCAGTGGACCAGGGACGCAAGCCATACAAAGGTCTCATTAATATGATCCTCCTCCTCGAGAGGTACCGCTCAGAGAGACTTCTGGGAGCGCGCTAATCCCGATAGTCGATAATCCGGAGACCGATTCACCATCACACACCCCTGTGCGCAGTTTATGGGGTTCCGGCATGGCTGGGCGCACGCACACAACTACCCAGTTAGCACTGCAGTCCGCGGCCACTTTGTGACGAGAAGCGGGGAGCAGTTGTACTTTCGAGGTTACTGCTCAACCGCCCTGCCTGCCAGGCGTTGAAACGCCTGGCTGATACCGAAAACCCGTTGAAACGGGTTCACACCGCACTGACCTCGAACGCGTTTTAACGCGTTTCTGGTCTCAGACGCCGGTTTTAACCGGCGGCGCAGCGGATGCCTGAGCAGTTACCTTTCGAGTACAATTATAAACGCTGAGGAGCGAAAGTCAAGTATGGATTATGTTACTATTACGGTTAAGAGTGGTTAAGCAGCCCATCGAATACGTCGACCTCCCGATCCAGGTCCGCGCGGGCGCGGGGCCTTGTTCCAGCCCGGTGCCCTGGCGCTGGCTCTGTGGGCGCCCAGGACCAGATCTTGGATGAGCGCCTGGACGGGGCGTGACCGAGTGGATACCCCTCAAGAAGGATATGCTTTCCCATCTGAGACAATCCGGACTTGCCAACCGGCGGACATCCAATTATAATGATGCTACTGGGTTTCGTCGAGCGAGCCATTGCGCCAGCTCCTGGGAATCCCACAGGAAGGAGACCCCAAATGACTCAGGCAGTAGTAATTGAAAGCGGCTGCCACACCTGCGCCATGCGCGCCAGGGCCGAAAAGGCTCCCCGCTCCTTCGTGGCCCGCCTGTGGCGTTGGCACACCAAGTTTTGCCCCGGCTGGAAGGCCTACGTCCGGGAGATGCAGAGCAAAGGGTTGGAGGTGCCGAAAGTCTGACGGGGATTCTACCTTGCGTTCGCATCGCCGGCCCGCCCGCAAGAATCGTCAGCTCGTGGGCCGGTTTGGCCTCGTCCCGGCGCGGAACAGCGCAGGAATCGTCGGGATAGAGGGCGGCCTTGCTGTTATGATGGGCATGTCCAGCGGAGCGCCCACCGGGGCCCCGGGGATAGAAAACAGACAGGGAGGCACAATGTCTACGACCCATGATAGCAAGGTTACCTTCGAGGTGCGCCCCATCGGCCGGGTGCACCGTACGGACGGCACCGTCCGCCTGGCCGTCGACGAGGCGGCTCGCCCGGCGCTCAAGGAGCTCGGCCGATTCAGCCACGTCATCGTCCTGTGGTGGGCCGATCGCCTGGACGACGCGGCCAGCCGGAGCTGCTTGCAATGTAACCCACCCTATGCCGAGGAGCACCTGACCGGTATCTTTGCCACTCGGTCACCCTCGCGGCCCAACCCCATCGCGGTCACCACCTGCAAGCTGCTGGAGGTGGACGAGGAAGGGGGCATGGTCCGCGTGGCCGATCTGGATGCCTACGACGGCACGGCCATCGTGGACCTGAAGGCCTATTTCCCGGTTTGCGACCGGGTGGAACGGGCCCACATCCCACCCTGGCTGGCCGGCTGGCCGGAATGGATGCCCGAGGAAGGAATTGGCCTGGAGGAGTGGGAGCGCTGAGCGCTGCCCACGATGCGGACCCCGGCCCGCTCGGCCGGGGTCCGAGCTGCCTAAGGAGTGTGCACATGGAACCGACGATCGTGGCCGGGGGACCGCTGCTGCTGGTGGGCCTCGACTTTTTCGGAGACCCCTTTGCTCTCAGCGGCGGCTGGACCGAGGAGAACGAGATCGGCCGGCTGTGGCAGCGGTTCATGGCCTACCTGGCTGCCCATCCGCGGCGCATCCGGCACATGACCACCGAGGCAGTCATGTACGAGGTACACATCGAGCACGAGGAGACGGCCGAGACCGGCGAGCGCGAGGTCTTTGTCGGGCTGGAGGTGGACCGCCTGGAAGACGTGCCGGTGGAGCTGGTGGTAAAGGTTCTGCCGCCGGTGCCCTATGCGGTCTTTTCTCTGCGCGGCGACGAGATCCTCTCGGACTGGAATCAGACGATCTATGCCGCTTGGCTGCCCGGCTCGGGCTGCGAGGTGCCGTACAACTATGTCGTGGAGCGTTACGACGAGCGGTTCAAGGGCGTGCAGCAGATCGCCGAGTCGATGCTGGAGATCTTGGTCCCCATCCGGCCCCGTGAGCCCGGCCCATAGGCCGCTTTCCGCCCCGGGTGCCTTGCCGATGATCAATCTCAGCGCCATACTCAAGGCCGTCGAGCACATCGAGACACATCTGCGCGAGCCGATGCCGGTGGCGACCGTAGCCGCGGCCGTCTCGTACTCTGTTTACCATTTCTGCCGGACCTTTAACCAGGCCACCCACCATTCGCCCTACGACTATATCATGCGCCGCCGCCTGTCCGAGGCGGCCTGTGACCTGGTCCGGTCCGAGCGCAGGACCATTGACGTGGCCCTCGACTATCAGTTCAACAGCCCCGAGACCTTTGCCCGCGCCTTCAAGCGGTTCCTGGGCCAGCAGCCCAACCAATGGCGCCGCGAGCGCCGCCTGGATCCGCTCCGGCTCATGCCGCGGCTGACCCTGGCCCACCTGGAGCGGGTGGCGGGCGGGGCCTATACCCCGCCGGTGATGGAGGCCAGGCCGGCGCTACGCCTGGCCGGCTTGATGGCCCTGATCCCCGGCGACGACCCCGGGCCCATCGAGGCGCTCTGGGCGCTCCTCGACCGCGAGTTGGCCGCGCCCGGCGCCCCGCCGTGCGCCGCGGAGTATTACGGCCTGCGCTATTATCCGGACGGCTGGGCAGAGACCGGCTATTTCTACCTGGCCGGCGTCGAGACGGCCGGCCAGGTCGATCCGCCCGGCCTGGTGGTCAAAACACTTCCCCCTGGCTCGTACGCGTGCTTTACGCACACCGGTCCCTGGCATGACCTGCCCCTCACCCTCGACTATATCTATCACACCTGGCTCCCCAACTCGGGCGCCAGGTTGTTGAGCGGCTGGGTCCTGGAGCGGTATCGACCGGGCGGCGGCGGGCATGTTCCCCTGACGGCCGAGACCGAGGTGTTGCTGGCCGACCCTCTCAGAGTTGCTGCCCCGCCCACCCTGTGATAAGATAGCAGCGGCAGGCTGCGCAATCTCGCGCCAGGTGCCAAGGCTGCCAGGGGTGGGCAAGTGGCTGTGACGTTGGTGAGCACCAAACTGCATACGCCCCCGGTTCGCTCGGAGTTGGTGTCGCGCCCGCGGCTGCTGGCCCTCCTGGACCAGGGCCTGCACCGCAAGCTCACGCTGGTCTCGGCGCCAGCGGGCTTTGGCAAGACGACGCTGCTGGGCGAGTGGACGCACCGGCTGGCGGCCGGCAGCCAGCCTCGAACCCGGGTGGCCTGGATCTCGCTGGACGAGGGAGACAACGATCCGGCACGCTTTGCTGCCTACCTGGCGGCGGCTCTGCGGCCGGAGGATGGCCCCGGACCGGCCGGCGGCGATGCCCCTGAGCCGGCCGGAGCCTGGCTCCAGGAATCGCACGTTGGCCGCCTCGTCAACGAGGTAGCCGCGCAGCCGCAGGACGTCGTCCTCGTGTTGGACGACTATCACCTCATAACCACGGAGGCGATCCACGCCGCCGTCGCCTTTCTTCTCGAACACCTGCCGCCGAACCTGCGCCTGGTGCTCGCCACCCGCGCCGACCCGCCCCTGCCATTGGCGCGGCTCCGCGCCCGCGACCACCTGGCCGAGCTGCGCCAGGAGGACCTGCGCTTTACTGCCCAAGAGGCGGCGGCTTTTCTCAACCAGGTCGTGGGCCTGGACCTCTCGGCGGCCGACGTGGCTGCCCTGGAAGCTCGCACCGACGGTTGGATCGCCGGCCTGCAGATGGCGGCCCTATCGCTCCAGGGGCACAGCCCCCAATCGGCGGCCCGCTCCGAGTTTGTCCGGTCCCTGACCGGAAGCCATCGCTTCATCCTCGACTACCTGGTCGAAGAGGTGCTGGAGCAGCAGCACCCCGCTCTCCAGGAGTTCCTGTTGCACACGTCGATCCTGGAGCGTCTGTGCGGGCCGCTGTGCGATGCCCTTCTGGAGGCTCTGCCTGGCCGGCCCCCGAGCCAGCAGGTCCTGGAGCGCCTGGAGTCGGCCAACCTGTTCATCGTGCCCCTGGACGACGAGCGGCGCTGGTATCGCTACCATCGCCTCTTTGCCGACCTTCTGCGCAAGCGCCTGGGGCAGGAGTCTTCCGAGCTGCTGCCCGCCCTGCACCGCCGCGCCAGCGCCTGGCACGAGGAGCAGGGGCTGATGCCCCAGGCCATTGAGCATGCCCTGGCGGGACGCGATTTCGAGCGGGCCGCGGCGCTGCTGGAGGAGAACGCCGAAGCCACCTTGATGCGCAGTGAGCTGGCCACCTTCCTCGGGTGGGTGGTCAGGCTGCCCGACGGGTGGGCGCGCCGCCGGCCCAAGCTCAGTTTCTACCACGCCTGGGCGCTGCTGATGAGCGGCCGCTCCCTGGACGTCGTGGAGAAGCGCATGCAGGAGCTGGCCCGCGTCGCGGACACGGCCGAGGACGGCGGGGTGATGGCCGGCCGGCTGGCTGCCCTGCGCGCCTACCTCATGCTCTTCCGAGTTGACATGCGTCGCGCCACCGAGCTGTGCCGCCTGGCCCTGGAGCGCTTGCCCGAGAGCGATCGCTTCTTGCGCGCTGTCGTGACCTGGATTCTGAGCCTGGCGGACCTGGCCCGGGGGGAGGCGGAGGATGGCAGCCGGGCCCTGGAAGGGGTTGCCTGGCAGGGCCACGAGGCCGGCAACCCGCTGATCGCCGTGGCCGCGCTCTGCCACCAGGCCAGGCTGCAGACGCGGCAGGGCCACCTGCATCGTGCCCGGGAGATCCTGGAGCGGGCGCTGCGCTGGGCAACCGACCCCCAGGGGCAGTGGTTGCCCATCGCCAGCGAGGCGCTGATCGGCCTGGGCGATTTGGAGCGGGAGTGGAACCAACTGGAGGCGGCGGCCGACCATCTCGCCGAGAGCATCGACCTGGCCAGGCAGTGGAGCGAGTTGTCTGCCTTTGACGCCTACTTTCCCCTGGCCCGCACCAGGCTGGCCCAGGGCGATCTGGAAGGGGCACGCCAGGCGCTCGACACGGCCCGGCAGCTCGCTCGCCGGTCGCGGATGACCGCATTGGACGACCTGATGGCCGATCTGCAGGATGCCT
Organism: Anaerolineaceae bacterium; assembly: GCA_012514775.1. The sequence goes on along the minus strand of JAAYZQ010000294.1, from coordinate 31,388 downwards.
ACTTTTGCACCGTGACGGGAGACGCCGCCGGGAGCGAACGCTGGGCGGAGAGACGGGGGCTGTTGCCCGGCGCATCCCCGCCCTCCTACCCTGCCCTCGTCGACGAGGAGTACATCGTGGCCCACCTGCTCAAGTACGAGCAGATGGTGCTGGCCCGCCTGTTCCTCCTCCGGGAGCGGCCCGCCGCGGCCCTCGACTTGCTGGAGCCCCTGCTGGCCCAGGCCCGGCAACTGGGCCGCGTCGACCTGTCCATCGAGATTCAGATCCTGAGGGCCCTGGCCTGGCGGCAGGAGGGTGACGAGACCCAGGCGCTGGATGCCCTGGCCGAGGCCCTGTCGCTGGCCGAGCCGGGCGGCTGGCAGCGCATCTTTCTCGACGAGGGACAGGCGCTGACCGGGCTGCTGCACCGGGCCACCTCGCGGGGCGTGGCTCCCGCCTACGTGGCCGGGCTGCTGGCCGCCCTGGGCGAGCCGGAAGCAGCGCGGGGCGAGGCCGGTCCCTGGCCCTCCCCGGCCACCCCTCTCCTCGAACCCCTCAGCGAGCGCGAGCTGGAGGTGTTGCGGCTGCTGGCCGCCGGCCTGTCCAATCCGGAGATCGCCGAGAGGTTGGTCGTGGCCGTGAGCACCGTCCGCTCCCACTGCAAGAGCATCTATGGCAAGCTGGGCGTGCACCGTCGCTGGGACGCGGTGCAGCGTGCCCGGGCTCTGGGCCTGATCGAGACGGCCGGCACGTAACCGGGAGGAACGGGTGCTTGTCTACCCGTCTTCGACCGGCGCAGGGCAAAGTGAGGCTCGTGCTACCCTGTCGCCAGGCGGCCGGTCTTGCCCGTTCGCCGGGACTGGATGGCACGAGCCTTTCGTTTGTCGAGCACGGGGCTACGCTTATTGCGTTGCCTCGGCGCGCCCGCGGTTGCGCAGCGAGGGCATGCGCCAGCCTCCCTCGCCCGCCACGCGGATGTCGCGCCGCTGGAAGCGCCACCAGGCCAGCAGGGCCAGGGCTGCGCTCGCGACCAGCAGGCCCAGGAACGACGGCCAATCGAGGCCGTTGATTGCCTCGCCGCCCTGGAAGTAGTCGTAGGGCAGGAACCGGGCAACGGCCGCCAGGCTATCGTTCAGTCCGGCCAGGGACGTCAGCAGGTAGCTGAGGACGAGAACCACCCCGGCACCGGCTGCCGCCAGCCGGCGGGCAGGCAGGAGCATGCTCAAGAGCAGCGCCAGGGCGCCATAGAGCAGGGTCTGGGCCAGCAGTGGCAGGAAAGGCAGGGCCATCTGCCCCCAGGTGACGTCCAGGCTGGAGCCGCCGAGCAGGATGGAGAAGCCCAGCCAGCCGACGATCATGATGCCGAGGCTCGCCGCTACAAAGGCCAGGGTCCGCCCCCAGTAGATGCCCGTCCGGCTCACCGGGTGGGCGACGATGAGGTCCAGGCGGCCGCTTTCCTCGTCGCTGGCCAGCAGGCCGCTGCCCACGATCACGGCAAAGATGCCCACGATGACGGGCAGCATGGAAAAGCCATACATGCCCAGGTAGCCTTCCGTCGTGGCCAGGCTCGCCGCGTCTCCGCCAAAGAAGGCCAGGAACTCGGGCGGGTAGCTCTCTATCATCTGCAAGAAGTCCGCCTGCTGCTCCATGAACACGTCGTAGAACGGGACCAGGATCAGCCCCAGAGCGGCAACGCCCAGGCCCCAGCCCAGGATTTGCCCGCGCAACGACGACAGCGTATAGCGCAACGTGGTCAACATTTCATTTCCTCCCGACAGTTTCAACGTGCCTGGAAGTAAGCCAGGAACACTTCTTCCAACGACGGGCGGGTCGTCTCCAGGTCGAGGACCGGGAAGCGGCCCAGGGCCTTGACCAGCCCGTCCATGTCGCCTTCGACCTGCAATCTGACGCTGGTGCCGTCGTCCCGTGACAGCAGGGTCACGCCGGGCACGGCGGCCAGCGCGCCGGGGTCCACCGGCTCTTTGAACCGGACGGTGGTGTGGCGCAGCGCGCGGCTGATGAGGGCGCTCGTCTCGGCGACCTCGACGATCTCGCCCTGCCGGATCATGGCCACCCGGTCGGCCACGGCCTGCACCTCGCTCATGATGTGCGAGCTGAAAAAGACCGTGGCTCCGCCGGCCCGCGCCTCCTGGATCAACGCCATGACCTCTTGTTGCATCAGCGGGTCGAGACCACTCGTCGGCTCGTCCAGGATGAGCAACTCGGGACGGTGCATCAGCGCCTGCACGACGCCCACTTTTTGCTTGTTTCCCTTGGACAGGTTCTTGATGGGCCGCTTCAGGTCGAGGTCCAGGCGCTCGGCGAGCTGCCGGACGAACTCCCAGTCGGCCGCTCCGCCCCGCATGTCGCTGAAGAAGCGCAGTTGTCGCTCGGCGGTCCAGTTGTCGTTCAAACGCAGCTCTCCGGGCAAGTAGCCCGTGCGCGCCTGGACGGCTACCGGATCGGCCTGTGGATCGATGTCCAGGACACGGGCAGTGCCGCTGTCGGGCCGGATCAGGTCCAGCAAGCAGCGGATGGTCGTGGTCTTGCCCGCCCCGTTCGGCCCGAGAAAGCCCAGGATCTCACCGCGCTGGACTTCCAGGTCCACGCCTCGCAGGGCTTGCACCGGACCGTAGGACTTGACCATTGCGCGGGTCATCAACACGATCTGCGCTTGCGGTGCATCGGTTCTCATCGTCGGTACCTCCATTCTCTTCTCTTCAGTCGTCGGTCATTTTCGCCTGACGAGCAGCAGGGGCAGCCCCAGTGTGTACAGCTTTTGCAGGAGGCCGAGCAGTGCCGCCTGGTCGGCCACGGTGCCTGTCAGCGTGGTCCTGGCGCTTTGCGCCTCGCCTCGGGCAGTGACGAGCATGTCGTCGAACCAGTGTGCCCAACGCTCTCCGATGCGCCCCTGCACTTCGATCTCGTAGGTCCACGCTTCACTCATGACCGATTCCTCTCTGCTCTCAGATCTGGGGACAGGATATCACAGGTGCGGTATGAGACGCATCATCCCTGGGGGATGATCCGGGGTATGATTCTCGGCTGACCTGGTGATTGGGAGGGCGGTTGAGGTCGGGTGTGTCTACTGCGTGGGCAGGATGTTCAGAGCCCTGCCTCGGGCCACCGCTTCCTCGCGATCGTGGACGCCCAGCTTGTCATAAATATTGCGAGTGTGAGACTTGACGGTGGGCAGCGAAATGAACAGCCGGCGGCCGATCTCGCGATTCGACAGATCTTCTGCCAGCAGGTGGAGTACTTCCAGCTCGCGGGCGCTCAACGGCTCGACGAGGGGCTGAGCGGCTGCGCGCCGGGCGCCAGGAGCCGGGCCAAAGGCGGCCAGCAAGCGAGCGGTATATCCGGGCGCAATGCCCCGCACTGCTGCCTGCTGCAGCAGGCGGCGCGCAGGCTCGCCGGCGTCCAGGAACTGCCGCACGTAACCTTCCGGCTCGCCCAGGTGTAAAGCCTGCCCCAGGGCTTCCATGGCCTTGCCCGGGTCGGGCGTGGCCAGCGCGCGGAGGATATAAATCTCGATGACGGCGTTCCCTCGCCCGGCAGCCCTGGGCGCGGCCAGGTACTGGTCCAGGCGGGCCAGGGCATCGGCAGCGTTTCCCTGGGCCAGCAGTACCCGCACCAGCGTCAGATCTTCGAACTCGCGCAGGTATTCGGTCTCGCCCTGCTGCCGGTAATCGTCGGCCCAACGGGCGGCCAGGGCCAGTTGCCCCTGGGCCAGCCAGAGTCGCGCCTGGTAAGCCAACGTCAAGCCGGCGATGCGGGGAACGTTTTCCTGCTGTGCGATCTGGACTGCCTGTTGAGCGGCTCTCCTGGCTCCTTCCTCATCGCCGAGGGCCTGTCTGATCTGGGCCAGCACAGTGTGGCCGCTGCCAAAGCTCTCGCTGATGCCGCTCTCGCTCAGGAGCTCCAACCCTTCCAACAGGTGGCGCTCTGCCGCGCCCAGGTCATTCCACTCGTAGAGGACCTTGCTCATCTCCAGGCCGACGAACCCGGCGGCCGTCGACGGCTTTCCCTCGACGACTGCCAGTTGCCCGGCCCGTTCGCACGTTTGCATTGCCTGGCGCAGCCGGCCTTGTGTAAACTCGACCTCGGCCAGGCTGCACAAGAATGGCACGGCGGCAAAGTTCAGCCCTGCCGCCAGGGCGATCTCGCTCGCCTCGGAGAAGGCGCGATGTGCTTCCGAAACCTCGCCTGCGCGCAGATGGGCCATGCCCAGGATCGCGGGCTTGCGAAAGCGGGAGATCGGGTCGTCCTGTGGCGCGTGGGCCAGCGACTGGCCCAGGAGCTCTTTGGCCTGCTGCACGTGCCCCAGAACCACGGCGTACGACGCCCTGTCCACCACCGTCAGGTTCAAAAGCCGTTTGGCCTCGGGGGTTGTGGGATGGTCCTGGAGCCATTTTTCGAGGGATTGCAGTGTCTGGCCGGCGAGCTCTCGCTGCCCGGAGACGTACTGGATCCGGGAGAGAAAAAGCCGCAGCCAGGGTCTTGGCTCCACGGCCTCGGCGGGTAGGGCGTTCAGCCAGTTCTGTATGAGCGCGGTGTCAACCCGCGACCAGGTGGCGGTCCTCAGGATGGCCCGCTCGATGGACGCCGCAGCAAAGGCCATGTCCCGGGTCGCCAGGGCGTGGTGCACCGCCTCAATGGCGAGCCCGGCCTGCTCGTGCCAATCTGCCGCGCGGCGGTGCAGCACCGGGACCAGCTCGGGTTGGGTTTCTTGCAGCCGTGCCCGCAGCAGCTCGGCGAAGAGGTGGTGGTAGCGATACCACCGGCGCTCGTCGTCCAGGGGCACCACGAACAGGTTTGCGGCCTCAAGATGCTCCAGCAGGGACTCGGAGGTGAGGGATCGGGTGCCGGGCATCGGGAAATCGGGGACCGGGGTAACCGGCACCCGATCGCTGCCTTCCGCTTCGTGGTAGGCTCTCACCTGGTCGCACAGCGAGCCGCTCAAGCGCTCCAGGATCGACGTCTGTAGCAGGAACTCCTGGAGGGCGGGGGGCTGGCGCTGCAACACCTCATCCGCCAGGTATTCGAGGATGAAATGGTAGCGGCCGGTAAAGCCGGCGATAAAGCGCGCGACGTTTTCCCGGTCGCGGCCCTGCATGGACAGGGCAGCAAGTTGCAGCCCTGTGATCCAGCCCTCGGTGCGCTCTTCCAGCGTGGCGACCTCTGCGGGCGTGAGCTGCAGGCCCATGGACCGGTTCAGAAAGGAGGCTGTTTCCTCGAGTGTAAAGCGCAGGTCGCCCTGTCGGATCTCGGTCATCTGGCCCCGGCCGCGAAGGCGCGAAAGGGGCAGCGGGGGATCGTGGCGTGTGGTGATGGCCAGGTGAACCTGTGGCGGCTGCCGCTCCAGCAGAAGCCCGACCGCCTCGTGGATGATCAGGTCGTCAATGGCGTGATAGTCGTCGAGGACGAGGATGACGGGCGATGGCCGGCCGGCGAGGCCGTTAATCAGTGACGTGACCAGAGGCTCGACCGGAGGCGGCCCGGTGCGCTCCAGCAGGTGCAGCGCCTCCCCTCCCAATCGCGGGTCCACCGACTGCAACGCGGCCACGAGGTAGGCAAAGAAGCGCAAAGGATCGTTGTCCTTGTCGTCTAGCGAGAGCCACGCCAGGGCCAGATCGGACCGTGCGAGGCGCAACTCTGAAAGCCAGGCGATGATGAGGCTGGTCTTGCCCGAGCCGGCGGGAGCCGAAACCAGCGTCAGCTTGCGGGCATCCAGCCCGGCGCTCAGCCGCTCGATCAGGTGCGGTCGCGGCACCCACTCCGGGCGCGCCGGCGGAACATACAGTTTTGTGGTGAGCAGCGCCAAGGACACTTTCCTTCCCCCGACCGTGCCAGAACCCTGATCCCCTCTACCCTCTCCATGATACCACAGTTCATCTTGCGCCGCAATCCAATCGTGTGCCCCATACGTCCAGTGCACGAATTGCCCGTTTCCCCCACCCAATCCTCCATCTGGGGGATGACAACTTGCTCCCCTTGGGCTATACTACCCTCGTTGCGCAAGATCGAGGGGCAGGTGCAATGCACTCTGTCGAGTAGAGTCAGGATGACTCACAATTGGGATGGCCTGGAGGACGACCTGAAATGAAAAGTGCATTGTACCTCCCAGGGGCAATCTATGAGATCCGGGTTCAGGGCGCGCTGGACCGGGACTGGCAGCAGTGGTTTTACGGCCTGGCTGTCACCCTCACCCCCGGCGACGAGGGAGCATCTGTCACCACGCTCCTCGGCCCCGTGCCCGACCAGGCCGCCCTGCGCGGGCTGCTGTGCAAGCTGTGGGACCTGAACCTGACCGTGCTCGCAGTGCGGCGCGTCGAGACGGGTGACAGAGAGGATAGCGAACATGACTGAAAAGGTGGAGAATCAGCAGGCCTTTTTTGTCACGAGCGTGCGCCAGGGCGGCGTGATCCCCGAGAAGCTCGCCGAGAACTTTGGCTATGACCTGTACGTGGGCAGGAAGGAGTGAGCGACGAAAGATGGCTGCGAACCTGCTATCCGCCGACTATGTGCTGCCCCTGGCCGATCCCCGGGCCTCACTGGATACTGTGGGCGGCAAGGGGGCCTCACTGGCCCGCCTCGTGGCCGCCGGCCTGCCGGTGCCCGACGGCTTTCACGTGACCACGGCGGCCTACCGTCGCTTCGTGGCTGCCTACGACCTTCAGCCCGGCATCCTGGCCGCACTGGAGACGGTAGACGCCGGCCAGCCGGCGACGCTGGAGGCTGCCTCCCGGGAGATCGACGCCCTGTTCGCCGCGGCGCAGACGCCGCCGGACGTGGCGGGGGCGATCGCCCTGGCCTACGCTGCGCTGCCCGGGCGAGACCCGGTCGTGGCCGTGCGCTCCTCGGCCACTGCCGAAGACCTGCCCAATGCCAGCTTTGCCGGCCAGCAGGACACCTACCTGAATGTCCAGGGTTATGGCGCGGTGATGGAGGCGGTCAAGCGCTGTTGGGCCTCGCTCTGGACGGCGCGGGCCATCGGCTACCGGGCGCGGCAGGGCATCGGTGTGGAGGGCCTGAGCCTGGCGGTGGTGGTCCAATTGCTGGTTCCCGCCGAGGCGGCCGGCATTCTGTTCACCGCCAACCCGCTCACCGGCCGCCGTGACGAGGCCGTGCTCAGCGCCGCCTGGGGGCTGGGCGAGGCCGTCGTCGGCGGGCTGGTGACCCCCGACACGCTCACCGTGGACAAGGCCAGCGGTGCGGTGCTGGAGCGCCAGATCGCCGACAAGCAGGTGATGACCGCCCGCGTCAATGGCGGCACCGAGCAGCAGCCGGTCCCCGAGGCGCTGCGCCACGCCCGCGTGCTCGACGATCCGACGGCTGCCGAGTTGGTGCGCCTGGGCGCGCAGATCGAGGCGCTGTACGGCCTGCCCGTGGACATCGAGTGGGCCCTGGCCGACGGGGCGCTGGCCATCGTCCAGGCGCGGCCCATCACCACCCTGCCCGAGCCGGAGGTGCCCGTCCCGAGCGAGTGGCCCATGCCCGATCCCAGGGGGCCCTACATGCGCGGCAGCGTCGCCGACCTGATGCCCGATCCCCTGACGCCCCTGTTCCGCACCGTGGGCCTGCCCGCCCTCGACGGGGGCATGCGGCGCACCCTGGACGAGCTGATGGGCGGGGGGCTGACCGTGCTGGACGGCTATTTCACGACGATCAACGACTATGTCTACATGCACCTGCAACTGGGCTGCCGGGATTGGCTGTGGGTCCTGTTCCGCATGGGACCGGCCATCCCGCGCCTGCTGCGTGATGCCGACCGTCACTGGCGCGAGGTGGCGCGTCCCCGCTACGCCGGGGCCATCGCCCGCTGGGAGGAGCGGCCCCTGGAGGCGCTGGCCGCGGCCGAACTCCTGGACGGCGTCCAGGATCTGGCAGCAGCCATGGCCGACTATCTCACCGCCCTCCAGGTGGACACCCTCGGGACCGGCGCCGGGACGGAGGGTCTCTTCACCTTCGTCTACGATCGGCTGGTCCGCCACGAGGGCGATCCTCCGGCCCCAACCCTGCTGCTGGGCGCCGACAGCCTGCCCATCCGCGCCGAAAAGTCGCTCTACGACCTGGCCCGGTGGTGCCGCGAGCGCGACGAGCTGGCGGCCTATCTCCTGGCGACGCCCTCGGACCGGCTGGCGGCGCAGGTGACCGGCGACGCAGCACCGCCCGATGACGGGCTGCTGCCCGAAGGCTGGCACGAGTGGCAGCGGCGCTTCCGGGCCCACCTGGCCGAGTTTGGCCACAGCATCTACGACCTGGACTTTGCCAAGGCGCTGCCAGTCGACGAGCCGCTGCCCCTCCTGGAGACACTCAAGCTGTTCATACGGGGCGAAGGGGTGAATCCCCACGAGCGCCAGCGACGATCGGTCGAGCGTCGCGAGGAGGTGGTCCGGGCCGTCCTGGGCCGGGTCAAGGGGCTCAAGCGGCGCTTCCTGCACTGGACACTGCGCCTGGCGCAGACCGCTACCCAGGCGCGCGAGGACAGCATCTTTGACATTGGCCTGGGCTACCCCCTGCTGCGCCACATGCTGGGCGAGCTGGGCCGCCGCTTCGCCGCGGCGGGCGCCATCGACCAGGCCGCCGACATCTACTGGCTGGAGCGGGAAGAGGTGCAGCGCGGCTCCGAGGCACTGGATCGCGGCCAGCCACTGGAGGATTTCTCCCCGCGCGTTCGGCATCGCCGGGCCGTGTGGCGGGCCGAAAAGAAGGCCACACCCCCGCCGCAGTTGCCGCCCAAGACGCGGGTCATGGGCGTGAACGCCGGCGCCTTTCAGCCGGTCAGCGCCGAGGACCAGGTCGGCGACAGCCTCAAAGGCGTGGCCGCCAGCCCGGGGCAGGTTACGGGCACGGCCCGCGTCCTGCACGGCCCCGAGGACTTTTACCTGATGCAGCCCGGCGACATCCTGGTGGCCGAGATCACCACCCCGGCCTGGACGCCGCTCTTTGCCATGGCCGCCGGCGTGGTGACCAACGTGGGCGGGCCGTTGAGCCACGGCTCCATCGTCGCCCGCGAGTACGGCGTTCCGGCGGTCCTGGGCACGGGCGTGGCCACGCAGCGCATCCGTAGCGGGCAGACGATCACCGTGGACGGCAGCGCCGGCATAGTGATCCTGTGATGACTGGCAGCAAGCGCAAGAACGTCGTCCTCCTGTCGCTGACGCTGGGTGTGGTCATGCTGGGATTTGGCATGATCATGCCCATCATGCCCTTCTACGTGGAGCGCATGGGCGCCAGCGCCAGCGAGCTGGGGCTGTTGGTGGCCATCTCGCCCTTCATCCAGCTCGTCGCCTCGCCGTTGTGGGGCGGCGTCTCCGACCGGCGGGGGCGCAAGCCGGTCCTGGCCATTGGGCTGCTGGGCTATGGCCTGTCGATGCTGTTCTTCGGACTGTCCACCGAGCTGTGGATGCTCTTTGTCGCGCGGGCGGTGGGCGCCCTGCTCTCGGCGGCGACCATGCCCACGACCATGGCCTACATCGGCGACAGCACCTCGGAGGAGGAGCGGGGCGGCGGCATGGGCGCCCTGGGGGCGGCCACGGGCCTGGGCATGGTCCTCGGCCCGGCGTTGGGCGGGCTATTGGGCAGCGAATCGCTGTCCACGCCCTTTTTTCTCACCGCGGCCGTCTGCCTGCTGACCCTGCTGCTGGTCCTTCTCTTTCTGCCCGAATCGCTGCCTTCCGAGGCCCGCCGCCAGCCAGCGGCCGGCACCCGGCCCCTACGCCCCCTGCGCGACCTGTGGCGGGCGTCCTTTGGCCCCCTGGGCGTCCTCTTTTTCTTGGCCTTCCTGGTGAGCTTTGGGCTGACCAACTTCCAGGGCATCTTTGGCTACTATGCCCTGAAAAAGTTCGGCTATGGCACGGAGGAGGTGGGCTGGATCCTGGCCGTCGTCGGCCTGGTGGCGGCCCTCACCCAGGGGGCCCTCACCGGGCGGCTGACCCGGCGCTGGGGTGAGGCGCCGGTCATCAAGGCCACCCTGTTGGCCAGCGCCGTCACCTTTGCCCTGCTGCTGGCGGCGCGCGATCTGACGACGATACTCATCACTACCGGACTTTTCACCCTGCCCAACGCGTTGCTGCGCCCCGCCGTCATCTCGCTCATCTCCCGGCGCGCAGGGGTGTACCAGGGAGCGGCCATGGGCCTCAACAACTCGTTCAACAGCCTGGGCCGTGTCGTCGGCCCCATCTGGGCGGGGTTTGCCTTTGACCTCGATTACAACTTGCCCTATCTCAGCGGCGCCATCATCATGGCCGCCGGCTTTCTCGTCAGCCTGGCTTTTATGCCGCAGGAACAGGCGGCAGGATCAGCCGATGCCGTCACTGCGGACAAAGGGGAACCGTCTCGTCCGCACCAGGCAGCTCGGCGCTCCAGGTAGCTTCCTGGGGAATGGCCTTCTCGGTCCTGGTGGCGCGGGGCCTCTTCCATCGTGCCAGGGTTGCGCCGCGCCTGGCCAGGGAAACGTAGCCTACGCTGGCCGAGCCGCAGGCTGGAACGGAGCTGCCCTTGGCCGGGTTGAGGTTGCCAAAGGAGGGGCAAGTTGCTTTTGGATGGCTAGGCGCCTACCAGGTCGACAGGCGGCCAGCGCAGGATGAGGGCCACCAGGATGACAATGTCCAACACCGCTGCGCTCACAAAGGGCTGGGTCGGTTGGACAAAGAGCGCCAGGCCCAACAGCGACACGATAGACGAAGCCATGGCGATGCCCCGCCACCACGCCTGCTGGCTCCACAAGCCGCCCGCAGCGGCGACAAAGCCGGCGATGGCCAGCACCCACAGGATGCTGCCCACGATCTTGATCAGGGTGTCTGGAACGTTGCCGCTCAACAGCCAGGAGCGGCCAGCAAACCCCCATTGTGCCAGGCCCAACGTGGGCACCAGGAAGAACATGTGCCCGATGCCATGCGCGGCAATCACCAGGCCTAATACGACGCGCCACAGGTTCAACGTCATTTCGACCTCCTCGAGCAGGTGTAGTATAATGTAGGCACCTGCCGGGTGACCGGTGGGGGCCTCGGGGCGGACGCTCGACCGCGCGGAAAAGCCGCCCGCCCCGAGGGATCTACTTATCCTTCGTTGCCCAGTTCCGCCATGCGCTGTGCGATAGCGTCCAGTTGCTCTTTCAGCCACTCAGCCTGCTGCCGAAGAGCTGTAAGCTCTTGCTCGGCACTGGGCATCACGGCCGCGGCAACACCGGGGCCATACTCCCAGGCCGGACCGGCTCCGAAGCGTGCCCAACCCGGCACGCCCGTAGCGTAGAACCAGTTCCGGTGGCGCCAGCCACCGCCTCCGCCGCGGCCGCCTCGGGCGCCTCCCCACATCCCGCCGCGGCCAAAGCCACGACCAGGCATCGGGTTGCTCCAGCCGGGCATTTCGTAGCCGCTGCAGTAGCCGGCTCCTCGGCCGGTCATCGGCCCCATTCCCAGGGGTCCTGTTCTATCTCCTGCTGGCATCTCGCACCACCTCCTTTCAGCCATTGCCATGATATTCACCTTCTCCCTCTTCCATGTGACGCCGGTAGGTGTTAAGAAAGTTGTCGATGATCTGGGCCGTCTCGTGCAGGTCGTCCGTCCACCAGCGCAACACCTCGTTGCCCTCCTCGGTGAGGCGATAGACCCGACGTGGGGGACCCTGGGTCTGTTCCTCCTCCCAGTAGGAGCTCACCCATCCCTTTTCTTCCATGTCCCGAAGTGCCCTGTAAAGGACGCTCGGGTCGCTGTCCCCCAGGCCAAATGACTCCAGCTCCGCCAGGAGCGTGTAGCCGTGGGCCGGGCCATGATGCAGAAGGAGGAGCAGCGTAGGCTCCAGGAAACGAACTGCCCGGCGCGAGTACCCTCGTTGCCGCCAGCGATGCCCTCGACCTCTTCCCGCCATTTGCCCCTCCCTCTACGTCCTCGAATGGCCTTATGCTGGCAGTATAGCATACTAGTGACGATTTGTCAATAGATGATTTGCATCTTGTCCGCAATACTTGACAACCTGTGGAAAATATGCTATTATACGTGCGCACTGCACATAGATGGAAAATGAAGGGAGAACAGGGTTGTGCCCCAGGGTCAAAAGCGCTGGACAAGTGAACAGGCAGCGGATGCTTGCCCCCGGCGCATCCAGCGTTTTCTGGAGCCTTGCTTGCTGCTGTTGTTGCACTGCGATGAAGTCCACGGCTATGAGCTGCTGGACAGCCTTGGACCCTTCGGTTTTGACCAGAATCCCGTAGATCTGAGCACCGTGTACCGGCTGCTCCGTGGATTAGAGGAACAGGGCCTGGTCGTTTCGCACTGGGATACGAGCAACCCCGGCCCGGCGCGCCGGTTGTATTGCCTGACGGAAGAGGGCGACCGCCATCTCGCCGGGTGGGTCCAAGATCTACGCGAGACCGATCGGGTCTTGCACATATTTCTGGACACCTACGACTCGCACATGGCAGCACACCGATGAAGGGTGTCATATAACACGTTGCAAGGCGCGTTCGCGCGCATCCAAATAGATCGTTCAGGAGGATTTAGAATGCGAATCATAGTCTCGGCGGAGGGAGAGAGCCTGGATGCACCGGCCAGTCCGGTCTTTGGGCGCTGTCCCACCTACATCCTGGTTGACACGGCCACGGGCGAGTATCGGGCTCTGCCCAACCCGGCGATGAACCAGGGCGGGGGGGCCGGCATCCAGGCCGCCCAGTTCGTGGTAGAGCAAGGCGTGCAGGCGGTCCTCACCGGCAACCTGGGGCCCAACGCTTTTGACGTCCTACGGGCAGCGGACATCCCCGCCTACATGGTGTCCGAAGGTACCGTCCGCCAGGCGGTAGAGGGTTACAAGGCACAGCGCCTGCAGCCCATGGGCGGTGCCAACGTCGCCGCCCACGCGGGCATGGGCCGTGGCGCCGGCCGGGGAAACTCCGGTGCCGCGCACCAGCCGGCGACGGCGAGCCTGCCGGCACAGGGGACCGCTGCCGAGTCGGACCAGGAACTGGCGCAGCTTGGAGAGACACTGAAGGCGCTGCGGCAGCAACTGGCCGAAACGATGGATCGGATCCAGCAATTGGAACGCGATACGGAAAAAGGGGAGGGATGAGCGATGCGCATTGCAGTTTCGGCCGACAACAACGAGGGTTTGAATAGCATAGTCAGCCCGCACTTTGGGCGTTGCCCTCACTTTGTCCTGGTGGACGTGGAGGGCCAGGAGATCCGGGAGGTGCAGTCGGTGGACAATCCGTACTATGGCAACCACCAGCCAGGGCAAGTACCGGGCTTTATCGCCAGCCACGGGGCCAACGTCATGCTCACCGGCGGCATGGGCGGCCGGGCAATCATGTTCTTTCAGCAATACGGCATCGAGGGCGTGACCGGGGCCTATGGCACTGTGAAGCAGGCGGTGGAGCACTACCTGGGCGGGCAACTCAAGGGGGCGGCGCCTTGCCGTGAGAGCCAGGAGCACGGCCACGAGCTGCCCGCCGAGGGCGAATACGAGAAGGACGAGCTGGAGCGGCTGCGGGAGGAAGCAGATCTGCTGCGGCAGCAATTGGAAGAAACGGCCCGGCGGCTGGGGCGGCTCGGGTAGGTGCCGGCGACGTATGATGGAGGATAATGTGGCGGGAGAGCAAACACCCGACATGGATCGCCTCATCGCCGAGCTCATGGAAGAGATCGCCAGGCAGGAGGCCGCTCGTTATTCGGCCAAGGTCCTGGAAGAGGCGCGAAACCCCAGGAACTTGGGGGCCATGCTCGATCCCGATGGGCACGCCGGCCTGAACGGAGCGTGCGGCGACCGAATGGAGGTCTTCTTGCGGCTGGACGGCCCGCAAATCGTGCGGGCCACGTTCATGACCGACGGCTGCGGGCCGACGGTTGCCTGCGGCAGCATGTTGACCAGGATGGCGCTGGGCAAGACCCTGGAGGAGGCGGCTGCCATTCGGGCCACCGACCTCGTCGCTGCCCTGGATGGCCTGCCCCCGGAGCACGAGCACTGTGCTTCGCTGGCCGTTAACACGCTGCGCCTGGCGATCCTGAACTACGAGAAACCCGAGGAGCCGGCCGGCGATGCCTGAACGCTGCCCCCGGGCGCGCATCTGCCCGAGAAGCGGCGCCATTGCCGTCCGGGCAACGAAAGGAGCTTCAGGGGAGGGTCGCGTTGATAGAAGTCGAGATCCCCGGCCGGGCCACGCTGGCCCTGGTACACCTGGTCCTGGACCTGAATGGCACCGTGGCCCTCGACGGGAAGCTCCTGCCCGGCCTGGCCGACCGGCTGGCCGTGCTGTCGCCGCGCCTGGTCGTTCACCTGGCCACGGCCGACACCCATGGCCGTGCCGCGACGGTGGCCGAAGAGCTGGGCGTGCGCCTGGCCCTGGTGCACAGGGGGCAGGAGACGAAGGAGAAGCAGGCGCTCGTGGAGAGGCTGGGAGCAGCATCGGTGGTCGCCATCGGCAACGGGGCGAACGATGCCGGGATGCTGGCGACCGCCGCCCTGGGCATCGCCGTCCTGGGGCAGGAAGGGCTGGCCTTGGCGGCCCTGGGGGCGGGCGACCTGGTTGTCGCCCATATCCACGACGCCCTCGACCTGCTGCTCCATCCGAAGCGGTTGGTGGCCACCCTGCGCCGGTGACTCTGCGGCGCTTGAGGAAATAGGACACGGACAGATTGGAGGAACCCGAGGCATGATCATCGCCATCGCCAGCGGCAAGGGGGGCACGGGCAAGACGACCGTCGCCACCAGCCTGGCACTGTCGATAGCGGGCGAGGATGGAGGCCAGGTCAGGAACCCTGCGCCCCTGTTGTTCCTCGACTGCGACGTCGAAGAGCCTAATGCGGCCCTGTTTCTGCGGCCGCAATTGAACCAACCCGAAGAGGTGGGCATCCTGATCCCGGAAGTGGACCTCGACCGCTGTACCTTCTGTGGTCGCTGTGCCGAGGTGTGCGTCTGGCACGCCATCGCCGTTGTGGGCAAGAAGGTGCTCATCTTTCCCGAGCTGTGCCACGGCTGCGGCAGTTGCACCCTCAACTGTCCGGAAGGGGCCATCCACGAGGTGCTGTACGTCATGGGCACCCTTCAGTCCGGCAGGGCAGGCCCCATCGATTTTGGCCACGGCACCTTGAACGTGGGCCAGGCCATGGCCGTGCCCATCATTCGCCAGTTGAAGGACCTGCATCTGGCGGACGGCAGGAACAGCGTCACGCTCCTGGATGCTTCGCCCGGCACGTCGTGCCCCGTGGTAGAGACGATGCGCGGCGCCGATTTCGTCCTGCTCGTCACCGAGCCGACGCCCTTTGGGCTTCACGATCTGCGGCTGGCGGTGCAGGTGGCCCGCGACGAGCTGGGCCTGCGGGTGGGCGTCGTGATCAACCGCGATGGCCTGGGCGACAGCGGGGTAGACGACTATTGCGCCGCCGAGGGCATCCCCATCATGATGCGCATACCCCTCGACCGCCGCGTCGCCGAGGCCGTCTCGGGAGGCCAGGCGCTGGTGGAGGCGCTGCCCGAGTACCGGCCCCGCTTCGTGGAGCTGTATGAGCAGATTGCCCACATGGTGGCATCGCGGAAGGAGCTCTCATGAAGCAACTGGTGATCTTGAGTGGTAAGGGTGGCACGGGCAAGACCTCGGTGGCGGCGGCGCTGGCCCACCTGGCCTCGTCAGAGCTGCCGGTGATCCTGGCCGATGCCGACGTGGACGCCGCCAACCTGGAGCTGATCCTGGACCCGCAAAAACTGGAAGAGCACCGCTTCATGGGCGGGCAGGTGGCGATCATCGACCCGGACCTGTGCCAGCTCTGCGGGCGCTGCTACGAGGTGTGTCGCTTCGACGCGGTCATCCCCGGCGACGACAGCTACCGGGTGGACCCCCTGGCCTGTGAGGGCTGCGCCTCGTGCGTTTACCAGTGCCCCGAGGATGCCATCCACATCGAGGAGCAGCAGGCCGGGCTCTGGTTTCGCTCCGACACCCGCTTTGGTCCGCTCTTCCACGCCCATCTGTTTGCCGGCCAGGAGAACTCGGGCAAGCTGGTGACGATGGTCAAACAGAACGGTCGGCTGCTGGCCGCGAGCCTGGGGCAGGATGGCCGCACGCTTCTCCTCGTGGACGGGCCGCCGGGTATCGGCTGCCCGGTCATTTCCGCCAGTGCCGGGGCCGACCTGGCACTGCTCGTGACCGAGCCCACGGTGTCGGGCGTCCATGATCTGGAGCGCATCCTGGGCACGGTGCGCCACTTTCGTGTGCCGGCGCTGGTCCTTATCAACAAGGCCGACGTCAACCCCCAGCGCACCGCCGAGATCGAGGCCTACTGCCAGGCGGAGGGCATCCCCCTGGTGGGCAAGCTGCCCTACGATACAGTGTTCACCAAGGCCATGGTTCAGGGCCAGCCGGTGACCTCCTATCGGCCCGACGGCCCCATGTCCCGGGCCCTGGTTGATGTCTGGCGGCGGGTGAAGGAGAGCTTGTACGCAGGGAGCGGGTAGCGAGTGCGCGACCCCCGATCCCTGAAAGCGGCAAGGAGGTTGGTTACGGAATGGAGCTGAAAGAGGCTGTGCTGGAGCGGCTGCGGGTGGTGATCGATCCGGAGACGGGCGCCGACGTCGTGCGCATGCAGCTCATCGAAGAACTGCAGGCGGATGCCGAGACCGGGCGCGTGCGCTATCGATTCCGGCCCTCGTCGCCGCTGTGCCCGCTGGCCGTGCACCTGGCGCTGGCCATTCGCGACGCGGTGGCCAGCGTGCCCGGTGTGTCGGAACAGGAAATTGAAGTGGTGGGTTACGTGGGCGCGGATGGACTCAACGCCCTGTTACGGGAGCCCGCCTGACGGAGGGAATGATATGTGCCAGGCTGTGGTGTACATGGCCCAACAGGACCAGGAGCGAGAGGTCATGCGCGATGTGGTCCTGTTGGAACCGGTGGATGGTGGTGTGCGGTTGCAGGCGTTCTTTGAGGAGCCGGTGATCCTGCCTGCCAGGATCGGCCGCATCGACTTTCTCAAACACACCGTCACCCTGGTGCCCGCGGAGGAGTAGGATGGCGACCATGACTGACCTGGAAAAACTGGGCGTGCTTTTGCCGCACTGGATGGAACACAATGCCGAGCACGCGGCCGAGTTCCGCGGCTGGGCCGCAAAGGCACGCAATGCCGGCCGGGAGGCGGCGGCCATAGATATCGAGAAGGCGGCCGGGGCGCTGGCGAGCGCCAACGAGGCGTTAAGCGCCGCCCTCCGCGACCTGGCCGGCCCGGCGAAAGGTGGCGGATAGCGTGATTACCATTGACGTGATGCGGTGCACCGGCTGCGGTGCGTGCGTGGAGGTGTGCCCCACCGGCGCCCTCTATCTGGTGGACGGCAAGGCAGCCGTGGACGATGCCCTCTGTCGCGCATGCGAGGCCTGCCTGGCGGCCTGCCCGCGTGAGGCCATCAGCCTCACCACCGAAGAGGAACCTGCCCCGCTGCCCGCCCGCGTGCCGGCCATCCGGCCCGAGCCGGAGGTCATCCGCGTCACGACACCGCCCACTCCGCAGCGCTCCGGCGCCCTGGCTCCCCTGCCTCTGCGCTCCAGGGTATTGCCCGTCCTCGGCGCGGCCCTTGCCTGGAC
This sequence comes from Anaerolineaceae bacterium, assembly GCA_012514775.1. The sequence goes on along the minus strand of JAAYZQ010000294.1, from coordinate 13,852 downwards.
GGGGCGAGAGATCGTGCCGCGGCTGGCCGATATCTTTTTGGAGCGGCTGGACCGCCAGGCTTCGCCGGCGACCAGGCAAACCGGCGACGTGGCCCGCGCCACGGGCTCTGGCGGGCGGCGAGAAGGGAGAGGGGGCGGCCGGCGCCGCCGCGAGCGGCGAGGCGGACGATTCACGTATGAGCTCCCACTGTCAAGCTCACGAGGAGGATTGATGCCGATCTATGAATACCGCTGCGCGAATTGCGGCGGGCTGGTGGAGGTCCTGGTGCGCTCTCATGCGAGCGTGCCGGATTGTCCCAACTGTGGAAGCCCGCTGGCTCAGGGCAGGCAATTCTCCACGCCCAACGTGCTGAGCGGCGAGGCCCGACGTCCCACCGGGCGCACCTGCTGCGGCCGGGAGGAGCGATGTGGCGCGCCTCCTTGCTCCGAAGGTGGCGCTTGCCGCCACGATTGACCCAGGGTTGAAGGATCGGGCGGGCGAGGCCTGGCAAATGTGGCACCGTAGATGCGCACTCATGCTGGTGGCGCTGCTGGCCGTGGGCAGCCTGTCGGCCGGCTGTACGGCCGGCGAGGCACCGCCCCCGGCGGCGACGCCAACCCGGGCCGCCTTGCAGCCCGCCAGCGGAGCAGCGACCGCTGCTGTGCCAGCCGTATCGCCTGCAATCGCCACGTCCACCTCTCCCTCTCCCACCACCGCGCCCTTGCCGCCATCGCCGACACCGTCCGCTACACCCGCCTCTCCCACACCCACTGCCACGCCCACCGCTACCCCATCGCCGCCGCCGACCGACACCGACACCCCCACGCCCACGGCTTTGCCGTCCGACACACCGCTGCCGCCCACCTCTACGCCTCCCCCTGCACGCGAACCCACGGCCACTTCTCTTCCGCCGACCTCGACGCCCACAACCTTGCCACCCACTGCCACGCCCGGCCACTACCGCTTCCTGCCGGCCGGCCCCGCCCTGCCCGATCCTTCCCATCCCTGCCCTGGCTGCCCCAGGGCCCCGGCCTACATTGTCGGCCGCGTGACCGACGCCGCGGGCAACCCCCTTGCCGGCGTGCGCCTGTTGTGCTATAATGACTGGTACCACTATCCCGTGGTGGCCAGCAAGGACGGCGGCGAGTACGACGTGGCCCTTACCCAGGGCGAGACGACCTGGTTCGTCGTGGTCGTCGACGGGGACGGCCGGCCCATCAGCCCGGTCGTGGCCGTCGCCTTTCGTCCGGCCGAGAGCTGTCGCTATATGCTCGACTGGCGGCGGGTGGACTGAGGCGATACCGCGCTCGACGATCTCTGGCCAATCGTTCAGAAGGAGGCTCTATGGATCGATCAACCTAGCCCGGGTCTCGAAAGCCCTATCGGGTCAGCCCGAGATTGAACGGGGCCATCGCCGGTCCCGACATCTACAAAGGAGGTAGTCTGTATGAAGACGGTGTTTGTGAACCCTGAGCGGTGCCTCGGCTGCAAGCATTGCGAAATCGCGTGTGCCGTGGAGCACTCTCAAAGCCAGAATCTTTTCCAGGCGGTTTTCGAACAGCCCAAGCCTAAGTCTCGTATCCACGTCCTGCCCGGGCTCCACCTCTCAACGTCCTTCCCCAACAAGTGCCGGCATTGCGAGCCGGCGCCGTGCATGGCGGTGTGTCCTACCGGTGCCATCAGTCGTGAGACGCAGAGCGGTAGCGTCCTCGTGGATGGGCAAAAGTGCATCTCCTGCGCCATGTGCGCCATGGTTTGTCCCTTTGACGTCCTCACCTTTTACCCGTCGGCGGAACTCCAGCCGAACAGGACCATGGCGATCAAGTGCGACCATTGCCTCGAGCGGCAGGACCAGGGGCGCCTTCCCGCATGTGTCGAGGCCTGCAAGGTGGGGGCGCTGGTGTTTGGCGACATCAATGAGCTGATCAAGGATGCCAGCCTGCGCCTGGCGCACGTCGTATCGGTAGCCGTGGGAGAAATGCAGCCCGAGATGGAACATCTGCCCGCCGGCGTTCAGGCCTGGCGGGACCTGGGAAAAAGCATCAGCCACGTAGGGAGGAACCAAGATGGCAACTAACGACCTTGCAGTCACCCGCTCTTTCGATCCAGCAACCCAATCCATGTTGCGCATTGCCGACAAGAAGGGATACGAGACCGCCTGGGATCGCTTCGAGGCCCAGAAACCTCACTGCGGCTATGGCGAGCTCGGCGTCTGCTGTCGGCACTGCACCATGGGTCCCTGTCGCATCGATCCTTTTGGCGAGACCGGACCGAAGAAGGGAGTCTGTGGGGCCACGGCCGACACCATCGTGGCCCGCGGGCTGGTGCGCATGATCGCCGCCGGTGCAGCGGCCCACTCGGACCACGGCCGTGACATTGCCCACACCTTGCTGCTCACGGCCCAGGGCAAGGCCGGCGGGTACGAGATCAAGGACGTCGCCAAGCTGCACGCCCTCGCCGGGGAGTATGGGATCGCCGTCGACGGGCGAACCAAGGAAGAGATCGCCCTGGATCTGGCCCGGGCGGTGTATGCCGAGTTCGGCAATCAGGAAGGGCCCATCCGCTTCACCCGCCGGGCGCCTGCCCAGCGCGTTGCCCTGTGGGAAAAGCTGGGCGTCGATCCGCGGGGGGTCGATCGCGAGATCGTGGAGTCGATGCACCGCACCCACATCGGCGTGGACAACGACCCGGTCAGCCTGATCCTGCACGGCCTGCGAACCTCCATCAGCGACGGATGGGGCGGTTCAATGATTGCCACCGAGCTGTCCGACGTGCTGTTCGGGACGCCGCAGCCGGTCAAGTCGAGCTCGAACCTGGGGGTCCTCAAGGAAAACGAAGTGAACATTGTCATCCACGGGCACGAGCCGACGCTGTCCGAGATGATTGTCGCGGCCACCCAGGATCCAGAACTCATCGCCCTCGCCCGGCAGCAGGGAGCAGAGGGGATCAACGTGGCGGGCATGTGCTGTACCGGGAACGAAGTCTTGATGCGCCACGGCGTTCCCATCGCCGGCAATTTCCTGCAGCAAGAGTTGGCCATCATCACCGCCTCGGTGGAGGCCATGATCGTGGACGTGCAGTGCATCATGCCCGCGCTTCCGGCGCTGGCGAGCTGCTTCCACACCAAGATCATTTCGACGTCGCCCAAGGCCAAGTTCCCCGGGGCGACCCACGTCGAGTTCCACGAAGAACACGGCTACGAGATTGCCAAGGAGATCGTCTGCCAGGCCGTGGAGAACTATTCCAATCGCAACCGGGCGATGGTCAACATTCCCGACGACACCACGGAGTGCATCGCCGGTTTCAGCGTGGAGGCCATCGTCCAGGCCCTGGGCGGGACCCTCACCCCCTTGCTGGATGCCGTCAAGAGCGGCGCCGTCCAGGGGATCGTGGGGGTGGTGAGCTGCAACAATCCCCGCATACAACATGACTATGGCCACGTCACCCTCGTCAAGGAGCTTATCGCCCGCGACATCCTGGTCGTGAATACCGGGTGCAACGCCATCGCCTGCGCCAAGGCGGGCCTTTTGCAGCTCGAAGCGGCCGATCTGGCCGGCCCGGGCTTGAGGGCCGTCTGCCAGGCGGTCGGCATTCCGCCGGTGCTGCACATGGGCTCTTGTGTCGACATCAGCCGCATCCTCGTGGCCTGTGCTGCCATCGCCAATACCCTCGGCGTCGACATCAGCGACCTGCCCGTGGCCGGTGCCGCCCCGGAGTGGATGAGCGAGAAGGCAGTGTCCATCGGCACCTATGTCGTGGCGTCGGGCATCTTTACGGTGTTGGGCGTTGCGCCGCCGGTGTTGGGCGGGCCGGCCGTCACCCAGCTCCTCACGGATGGGGCCGAGGGCGTCGTCGGCGCCAGGTTCGCCGTGGAGCCCGATCCTGTCAAGGCCGCCGCTCTCATCGTCCAGCACATAGCGACCAAGCGCTCCGGGCTGGGGTTGGGCTAGCCGGAACGGTGGTTTCCACGCTTCCCTGCTGGGGCGAATGGAGGACGCTATGAAAGTTGTCATCGTGGGCGCAGGCCCGGCCGGTGTCACCGCCGCCGAAACGCTGCGCCAGTACGACCGCCAGTCCGAGATCGTCATGCTGACCGACGAGCCCTATCCTCCCTACTCACCGCCGGCCATGGCCGAGTACTTCTCGACGGGACGCAAGGTGCATTTCTGGCGTGGCGAGGATTTTCCGGAGAGGATGGCCGTGGACTACCGGCCCGGCAGCCGCGTCGCGGCGCTGATGCCAAAAGATCGCGCCCTGCGCCTGGAGAACGGCCAGGTGCTGGGCTACGACCGGCTGGTCATCGCCACCGGCGGCCGGCTGTATGCCCCCCTGGAAGGGGCCGGCAAGCCGGGTGTCTACAACTTCAAGTCGCTGTCCAGTGCCGAAGAGCTGCTCGGGCTGGTTCGCAGCGGCCAGGCACGCAGCGCCCTCATCGTCGGCGCCGGCTTTATCGGGGTCGAGATCGGCCTCCTGCTGGCCGATCTGGGCGTGTCGGTCACGCAGCTCGTGCGCTCCCGTGTTATGCGCAGCATGTTGGACCCGGAGATGGCCGGGATGGTTCTGAACGTCATGAAGGCCCGGGGCATCCAGGTGCGGCACGGGGACGATGCCGACGCGGTTTCCTTCCTGGGCGAGGAGCGAGCCGTAGGGGTGCAGATGCGCTCCGGTGCGGTGCTCCGCGCCGATCTCCTGGTTGCCGCCACCGGGCTGCGACCCAACGTCGAATGGCTCTCGGGCTCCGGTATTGACGTCGGTTGGGGGGTCCTGGTGGACGAGCACCTGCGGACCAATGTCCCGGACGTCTATGCCGTGGGCGACGTGGCCGAGACCAGGGATCGCATCACCGGCGAGCGCTACGTCCACGCCATCTTTCCCAACGCGGTGGCCCAGGGCCGGCTGGCGGCCTACAACATCCTCGGTTGGGACCTGGCCTACGAGGGCGCGGACAATATGAACAGTCTGAAGCACCTGGGCATGCCCATCATGGCCGTCGGCCAAATGGAGGGAGAGGAACTCCGCGTGCGCCGCAATGGCACGTTGCGTACGATCTATCTGCAGGACGATCGGATTGTGGGCTTTCGCCTCGCCGGCGACGTCCGCTTGGCCGGCGTCTATCTCAGCCTCATGAATCGGCGAGAGCCGGTGGGTGCCATGAGGCAGCGGCTCCTGGAGCCCGGCTTTGGCATGGGGTTCCTGGAGTCAAGGGCACGTTCCGTCTCGCCGGTTATCTGACGGTATCGCACCGCGCGGAGGGCAGCCCGGATGGGAGCCGGGCTGCCCTCCGCCCGCTACGGACGCGTGTGGCGTCAGGCTGCGCGCACGCCCATGAGCTCCATCCCGGCCCCTTCGACCACGCGGAGGGCCGCCTCCACATCCTGGTGGCCGACGCGGACGCACACCCCGCAGTCGGAGCTGATGTGGCGCGGGACGGGGATCAGCTTGCAGGCCAGGCCCTCGTCGCGCAGCAGCTTCTCGACGCGCATGGTGTGGCTGGTAGCGTGAAACAGAAGGACCGCGTACTCGGGCGGGTTTGCTGTCATCGTGCCTCCTGTGCCAGGTGGCCCACCGACTCGATGGCGGCCGCCACCTCCCCGGCCCCGGTCATGGCCGCCATCCCAAAGCGCACCGTGCCTGCCGGAAAGGTGCCCAGCGTCTTGTGGGCCGCCGGCGAGCAGTGAAGCCCGACCCGGCAGAGGATGCCGTACTCGTCGTCCAGGCGCAGGCCAACGTCGGAGGGCTCCATGCCGGCCACGTTAAAGGCGACCGTGGCCGTCTGGCGCGTGGCGTCCAGCGTGCCATAGACCTTTACCCCGGGGATGGCCCGCAGGCCATCGAGCAACTGCCGGGTCAGTGCCGCCTCGTGGGCGCGGATGGCGTCCACGCCGCGCTGCAGCACCCAGCGGATGCCAGCCTCCAGCCCGGCCAGCCCGACGGCGTTGGGCGTCCCGCTCTCGCAGGCGTCGGGCAAAAAGCCAGGCTGCTCTTCGCGCTCCGAGCGGCTGCCCGTCCCGCCGCGCTTGAGGGGCTCCATGCCCGACACGTCCACCCGCTCGCCGAGGATGAGCCCGCCGGTGCCCATGGGCCCGTACAGCGACTTGTGGCCCGTGAAGGCCAGGAGGTCGATGGCGTCCCGCTGCACGTCGACGGACAGGGCGCCCGCCGTTTGAGCGACGTCGACCAGCATCAGGAGTCCGTGCCGGCGGGCGATGTGCCCTACTTCCGTCACAGGCAGGATCGTGCCCGTGACGTTGGAGGCGTGGTTGAGGACGATCATTTTCGTCTCCGGCCGGATGGCCTCCTCCACCCGGGCAGGATCGAGCGTCCCGTCGGGCGAGCAGGCGACGACCGTCAGTCCCACGCCCTGGCGCTCCAGGGCACGCAGGGGCCGCATCACCGAGTTGTGCTCCATGCTGCTGGTGATGGCGTGATGGCCAGGGCGCAAAAGCCCGCGCAGCGCCAGGTTCAGCGCTTCGGTAACGTTGGCCCCGAACACGACCCGCAGCGGATCCGGCGCGCCGAACAGCTCGGCCACCGCCTCGCGGGCGCCATAGACCGTGCGCGCGGCCTCCACGGCCAGCCGGTGCCCGGCGCGCCCCGGGTTTGCTCCCACGTCGTCCAGAAAGTGAATCATCGCCTCCCCGACGGCGGGCGGCTTGGGCCAACTCGTAGCGGCATTGTCCAGGTAGATCATGATCTTGCTCAGCGGCGGGAAGCCCCACGCGGGGTCAAAACACGGCCAATCTTTTCCGACATGACTCTTCCTCCTCGGCTCCTATGCCCGGGATGCGACGTGGTCGGCAAGTAATATAACTTGATGTTATGTAATCATGCCGACAACTTATTATACCAGGGAGCCAGGGGCGGGTCAAATCGGCTCGGCGGCATTGCTGCACTGCGCGGGGGGGGCAGGCCGGCGAGCTGTGGCCCGCCGGACACTCCAGGGGGGGCCGCGTAACTTGGCCCCGGCGTTCGTAGTGCGCGATGTTGCGCGTACTACGAACGCCGGGACGCAGCCCCGGTGGGGCTATTGGATCTGGAAATAGCGGTCGGCGACGTTCAGGGTCGCTGCGCGGGCGGCGGCGGCGAGCTCTGCCGGGTCGCGCTCCCAATAGGCGGGCCGGAACAGCTCGATGGAGCACAGGCCATCAAAGCCCGTCGCCTTCACCGCCGCCAGGATACCGTCCAGGGGGATAACGCCCTCGCCGGGCAGAAGCCGGTGGGCGTCCTCGATGGTCTCCTTGGGCCGCTCTTCGACGTCGTTGATGTGAAAGATAAACAGCTTGTCCGGGTCCACGCTGGCGATGGTCGCCACCGACGAGCCGCCGGCGAAAAAGTGGCAGGTGTCGAGCACAAACCCGATGTTGTCCCGGTCCGTCTCGCGCACGATTTCCCAGGCCTGTTCAAGGGTGCGCACCGAGCACCAGCCAAAGCCCAGGAACTCGAAGGCCAGCCGCGTGCCGTAGGGCGACGCCACGTCCGACAGGTCGCGCAGGACGCGCACCGATTCGGCCTTGATCTGCTCCCACGTGGCCCCTTCGGGCGTGGGGCTGGGCACGACGACGATCTTGCCGGCGCCCAGGGTCTCGCCCAGTTGGCACAGGGCCCGGCAGCGCTCGCGGATAGCCTCGTATTCCTCCGGCGGCCGGAACGTGATGAATTCGATAGAGTTGATGCTTACCGGGCCGATGCCGGCCGCCTTGAACAGGCCGGCCAGGGTCTCGGGCGAGTTGCCCACCTCGGCCAGGTAGGCGTCCATCTTGGCCGCCCAGATCTCCAGTCCCTTGAATCCGGCGCTGGCCGCGGCGGAAATGTCCTCGGGCAGCGTCGCCTTCATGGTCGTTGCGCCATTGATTCCTAACAGCATAGTGCTTTCCTCCGGATGTCGAATCTGGATTGCGTTGGCGGGCCGGTGTCGGGGCTGCTCGCGGTGGCTGCCAGGCGCCCGCCGGCCACGTCCGCCTATCCGCGGTCGGCCGCCAGCTTTCCTTCGGCAGCGGGCGTGGTGTGTGCCCGCCGCTGCCAGGTCAGCGCCTCGACCAGGCCGCGATTGGACAGGCTGACGAGCACGATGATCAACCCCATGAGCAGGATGAACCATTGGGGCTGGATGGCCTTGATGACCAGATAGCTCTGAATGCCCGACAAGATAAAGGCGCCCAGAACCGTGCCGATGAGAGAGCTGCGGCCACCCGTCAGGACACAGCCGCCCAGGACCGCCGCGGCGATGGCCTGCAGCTCACGCTGGCGACCGAAACTGCCGTCTACAAAACCGAGGTTTGACGCCTCGAGGATGCCTGCCAGGCCGGCGAGAAGGCCCGCGATGACAAAGACAGTCCACTTGACCTTGCGCGTGCGCACGCCGCGCGAGTGGGCGCTTAGCCCATCGCCTCCAACGGCCAGCAGCCGGTTGCCAAAGGGTGACAAATAGAGGACGTAACTCAGGACGAGCAGCAAGCCCAGGGCCCATAGCAGCGCGTTGTTTATGCCCAGGACGCGGCCGTCTCCAAAGAGGCGGTACAAAGGATCGGCCCGCATTGCTGCGGTCGTCGAGAAGGCAAAGGTCTTCTCGAGCACGGCATAGATCAGGCCCCGAAACATGAACGAGGACCCAAGGGTGACGACGAGGGATGGGATGTGCAGGTAGGCGACGACGTAGCCGTTCACTGCGCCGATGAGCGCTCCCGCCGACAGGGCGATCAAAACGGCCAGCGGGGCCGGCAGTTGTGAGGCCAGCGCCAGAAAGACCATGCCGGCGACGCCAAAGACCGAGCCAAGGGAGATGTCGATCTCGCCGCTGGTGATGACAAAGGCCTCGCCCAGGGCCATGATGGCCAGGACGGAGGTCACTCTCAGCACCTCCACCATGTTGATTCTCGACAGCCAGATGCCGCCCGAGGTGGCGGTAAAGATCAGGACCACCAGCAGCGAGATGGCGGCGACGCCGATCTCCGATCGCTTGGCGAGAAGAGCAAGCGCTTTTCTCATTTCCTTACCCTTCTCTCAGTGGATGGCTGCCGTCGCGAATCACCTGCTCCAATTCTTCGGCCGACATGTCCTTCTTGAGAACGTCGGCGACCTTGTACCCGTTTTCCAGGATGACGATGCGATCGGCCAGGCGGTGTACCTGAAAGATGTCGTGGGTGATATAGATGACCAGCAGCCCCTGATCCCGGAGCTGGAGGGCAAGCTCGTTGACGTGGCTCCGTTCGCGCACCGACAGGTGGTTGGTCGGCTCGTCCATGATGATCACGCGGTTGCGAAAGTCCACGGCGCGACCGATCTTGAACGACTGCGCTTCGCCGCCCGACAGCAGCGATATCTCGTCGTCGACGTTGACCGTGCTGCGCAACCCAAAGTTCTTGATGACGCGGTTGCTCGCCTCCCGCATCCGCCCGAAATCAAGGATGGGAATCAGGCCTGCAAAGCGGCGCATGGGCTCGCGGCCGAGATAGTAGTTGCGCGCAACCGAGAGGTTCCCGCACAGGCCGACCGTCTGCTGAATGGTCTCGATACCCAGGTCGATGGCCAGCTTGGGATGAAATCGCGTGATTTGCTTGCCGTCAAAATACACCTCGCCGGAAGTTGGCTCGTACATGCCGCACAGGATGCGAATGAGCGTCGTCTTCCCGGCCCCGTTGTCACCCACCAGTCCCACCAGCTCGCCCTGGTCAAAGTCGACGCTAACGTCGTGCAGAGCCTGGAACGTTCCGAAGTAGAGATTGATGTTTTTCATCTCGACCAGCGGATGGGTCGCATTATTCATTGCTTTCTCCTCTGCCTGTTCTTGGCGGTCCTATCGGCTGGGCTGGGCGACGACCCGCCTCTGGATGGCGGTGATGACCACGGCGGCAACAACGAGCAAGAGGCCAACAAAGGCCGTATACCAGCTGGACGGCGCGCCCATGGTGATCAGCTCGGAACGGACGGCGGTCAGGAAAAACACACCGAGGGCCGCGCCCAGGATAGAGCCCCGGCCTCCCGTCAGCAATACGCCGCCAATGACGGCAGCGGCGATCGTCTCCATCTCCATGTCCTGCCCGATGGTGACGTTGGTGCGGGGTTCGTGGGCCAGGGTGACCAGGCCTGCCAGGCCGGCCAATACCGAGGACAGGACAAAAGCGATGGCCTTGGTCTTCTCGACGTGGACGCCCCTCGACTCGGCGCTTTCGGCGTGGCCGCCAATGGCAAGCAGTTGATTGCCATACGGCCTTCGAAATAGGATGTAGGTGAAAAATGCCACGGCGAGGAGGAACCACCAGAAGCCATTTTCCAGGCCGAACAACCAGTTGCCGCCGAACAACTGGACGAGCCAGTGGTTCTCGGTCTCGGCGGTAAAGGAGCGCACCGTGCCCCCGGTGGTGACATAAATGACGCCCCTGTAGAAAAATAGCGCCCCCAGGGTGACGAGCATTGACGGCAGCTTGCCCTTGAGCACGAGGGCCGCATTCAGCAGCCCGACGGCAGCGGCCAGGATGAGGCTGACGCCGAAGGACAGAGGGACGCCCAGGAACGGCTGAAAGCTGACGAAAGCCACGCCGACGAGGCCGTAGACAGACCCCACCGATAGGTCGATCTCTTTGGCGACGATGAGCAGCGTCTGCCCAATGGTCGCCAGCCCAAGAAAGGCGATGTAGCGCGTGACGTTGCGCACTGTGAAAAAGTTGAACCACCCCTGCCTATCAATGATGGCAAAAAGAACGAACAGGGCAACGCTGCTGATCAGGATCGTCGCTTCGGTTCGCTTGAAGAATTTCCGCAATCTTGCCATACCCCATGCTCCTTTCCGATCTGGCATGGTTGGCGCGGCTCCCCTCCTTCTTGCGAGGGAGGGGAGCCGTCTGTCAGTCTAGTCCCAGGCGCCCTGCGCCAGGGTATCGTATTGATCGCCAAATGCGTTGCGGGTCAGAGGGATCCAACTGTCGACGTTGCTGCCGTCGATAAGGATCGGGCCGGAAAGCAGGTCCGTGGTCGGATCGTAACCCAGCTCGAGGTTCCAGTAGAGGATCTCGAAGGGCGTGAACCCCTGCAGGTAGAAGCCCTGGCTGTGGGTCGCCAGGATCTTGCCGGCCTTGATCCCTTCCAGAGAGACCGGGCTTTCGTCGGTGCTGATGATGGTCACGCCTTCCGTGTCAACGTCGGGTGCCAGGTCCAGCTCCTTGGCGGCGGCATACACCGTCGGGCCGGTGCGCGCCGTGGTGGAAAAGATGGCGTTGACGTTGGGGTTGCCGACGAGGTAGGACTGCATGATGCTGGATTGGCGCGCCGGATCGCTGGAGATGTCGAGCATTTCGGACTGCACGCCGATGGCGGCCATGGTGTCGTTAAAGCCGTTGCAGCGCGCAACCAGGCCCTGGTGGCCGATGTCGGGGTTGGCGCACACCGCCTGCGTGGGCTGCGGCACCTTGCCCTCGGCCGCGGCGTCGATGATGGCCTGCGCCAGGACAACGCCATCCTGGTACAGGTCGCCGCCCACGTACGTCAGGTACGACACGGTTGGCTCACCGTCGGGGATGGTGTTGACCGCCACAACCGGGATGCCCCCGGCGATGGCCTCCTGGAGCACCGGCGCCTGGGCCTCGCCGGACACGATGGGGATGGCGATGCCGTCCGGCTGGGTGGCGATGGTCTGGCGCAGCAGGGAGACGAGGTTCTCGACGCTGAACTGATCCGTTGCGACATAGTCGATGGTGACTTCGGGATACCGCCGCTCAAAGTCTTCGATGGCATACGTGAGCCACAGCATGTTCGGGTCGCTCGACCCAATGTGAGAGACCATGACAAAGTGGTACTTGGCCTCAGCGGCCGGCGCCGCGCTCTGGGCGCCCCCTTCCGTCGCGGGCTCGGCCGCCGGGGCGGGCGTGGGACCACAGCCTACGACCACGACGATCAACAGAATTGCCAGCAATGCATACACGACTTTCGAGCTGTTCATTTCTTTCCTTTCCTCCATTGGATATGGTTCGAATCGCGTTCCCTGACCGACATACGACCTTGTACGTGCCTCTCTGCCCCAGACACCTCCTCCTGTACGAGTTTGCGGGTCAAGGCAAGCCGCGCGGCTATGCCGTGGACTGCCGCCCTCACGACAGGCCCTTCCGTGAACGGCCAAAAAGGGCAACCTCTTCCCCGCCGTGCGGGAATGATGCTTGTCAGGCACTCATGCCTGCTCGTTCACTGCTTCGTACATGGCCAACAGGTTTTCGACCGGGACGCCGGGCTGCACGTTGTGGATGGTGTTAAAGACGTAACCGCCGCCGGCGCCCAGCAGCCGGATGCTATCGCGTGCCTCGGCGCGCACCTGGTCGGGCGTGCCAAAGGGCAGGGTCTGCTGGCTATTGACCCCGCCACCCCAGAAGGTGACTCGATCGCCAAAGCGCTGCTTCAGCTCGGCGCGGTCCATGTTGGCCGCCGACCATTGCACGGGGTTCAGGACGTCGAACCCGGCCTCGATCAGGTGCTCGATGAGGGGCATGATCGAGCCACAGGTGTGGATAAAGGTCTTCCAACCGGTGTGCTCGTGGATCCAGTCGTTGACCATGCGGTGGAAGGGCTGGTACAGCTCGCGATAGGTCTTGACCGACAGAAAAGGGCCCGTCTGGGTGCCAAAGTCGGTGCCCGAGACAAAGGCCACCGAGATGCGATCGCCGACGGCCTGGTAGATGCGCTCCAGGTTGGCAATGCCAATCTCGCACTGCCGTTCAAAGATCTGGTACAGGTGGCGGCGCCGCTTGACGGTGCTGACGTACCACTCCTCGACGTCGCGAATTCCCTTGGGGTGCTTTAGCGCGGGCCCGGGCACAAAGGCAATGTCGCCAAAGCTGGTGCCGCCAAAATCGCCCAGGATCGCCTTGTCGGTCGTGGTGTACAGGCGCTCGGCCTCGCTGCGGAAATACTCCAGCTCGGCATCCGAGATTGGCCCGAACTCTTCCAGGTTGTCCTCGACCCTGAGGTTCCCCTCGTCCAGGGGGGGCTGGTGGATGATAGAGTCAAAGTAGTAGCCGCCATGGGGCATGCGCCCCGACGGCGGGGCCGTGCGGTCCCCTTGCGGGTAGACCAGGATGTCGCCGTTGGGCTCGGGATCGGTGTTCATGCCTTCGGGCACCAGGACCGGCGTGCCGTCGAACAGGGTCCAGGGCTTCCAGCCTTGGTTGTGAAAGCCGAAAATGGTGCGGGTGCTGAACAGCGGCACCACATCGACCCCAAGCCGGCTCAGGAGGTCGGGCCCGATCTCGCCCAGCATCTGGTATGGCTCGATGACCTTGACCGGGGTGCCTGGCGGGTCGAGGGACAGGGCCTGCCGCAGCCTGTAGACCGTGCTGGCGTGCATGCCCGTCACCGCGCAGCCCCCCAGGTCCAGGGGCGTGCGATCGGGCTGCTGGTGGCTCAGTGCGTGGTGGACCCGTTCCCTGGAGCTGATGCCATCGTCGGTCATGCGTTTCTCCTTTCGCTTGCTTTCGCCTGCTACCCGGCCGGTGGTGGGGCGGTCGAGGCCCGCACGACGAGCTTGACGGGCAGCAGCCTGGTCTGTGGTGATGCGCCGCCTTCTTGTTGCACGAGGCGCAGAATCTGCTCTGCTGCCTCGCGCCCCATTCCCTCCTTGGGAAACTGGACTGTGGTGAGGGGAGGCACGAGGAAGGCCGAGCTTTGAATATCGTCATAGCCCACCAGAGATAACTCCCGCGGAACTGACAGCCCGGCTTGCCAGGCGGCGTGCAACGCGCCCAGGGCCAGCACATCGTTGTGGGTAATGACCGCCGTCGGCCGCTGTGGCAGGGCCAGCAGTTGCTGCATTGCCTTGCAGCCGGCCGCGGGGCCGGCTTCGCTCTGGACCACGAGGGCCGGATCGAAGTCGATGCCGGCCTCTTCCAGGGC
>JAAYZQ010000293.1 GCA_012514775.1 Anaerolineaceae bacterium | reverse complement strand
TCCGCACCCCGGACTCCTCGACTTGTCGAGGGCCGCCCCCGGTCAAGACCGGGACTCCTCCGCACCCCGGACTCCTCGACTTGTCGAGGGCCGCCCCCGGTCAAGACCGGGACTCCTCCGCACCCCGGACTCCTCCCTGGCCTGTCCGGCCAGGACAGGCGACTTGTCGAGGGCCGCCCCCGGTCAAGACCGGGACTCTAGCTCGCATCTACGTCAAATGACGTAGCGGCAATCAGGACTTCTCTCCGATGTAGGCCAGAAAGCGGTATGATATACTCGCCCCAGAATGCCTGCAACCAGGAAGGGCGAGGCATCCCTCCCTCCCAGGCAAGGTAACCACGTCGTTATCCTTTGGGTCGCGCTGTTCCTGGCAACCTTGTGGGGAGTCCTCGCCTTTGACGATAGTTTGAGCAGCCAACCAAGCTCGCAGCAGACGCCTGCGCCTCCGGCCATGGCCCTCACGGCCATGCCGCCTGCTGCCGCGTCTACGACGCCCCGACTTGCGGTCTGGGCCGCTTCGGGCAGCACGGTGGCGTTCGTGCCGCGCAACGGGCACCCGGCGGGGGAGGCGACGCCCGAGCCTGCGACCCTGCCGCGCCTGGTCCTACGGCGCAACGGGCGGCTGACCGGCGTGGGCGAGCGAACCATCCTCGCCGATCTGGCGGGGCTGGAGGTCCCGGCGCCCGGAGTGACCGTCACCCTCCAGCTCGAAACCTTTCACGGCGACCCGGACCGGGGAGGCGGCCCGAGCCGCCGGATCGTCGTCTGGCGCGAGTCGCGCTGGGTCGCCAGGCCCGAGGGCGCCGGCCCGGGCGTGACCGCCGTGCAGTTCCGCCACGAGTTTGGCCCCGAGCTAGAGTCCGGGCCAGAGTCGGGGATTTCTACACCCACCGACTATTTCCGGCTGGAGGTGACCGTCCTGGGCCCGGGCGGACCGGACCGGCAGCCCCTCTACACCTTGAGCGAGGACTTTGCCCTGCTCCTGGAAAACGAGTGGCTCGTCGCCCTGCCCGCCGTCCTGGAAGAGGGCGAAGGCGCCGCGCCCGACGAGATGTTGATCTACTACAGCGACATGTTCCCGGTGCGGCGCGCAGGCCCGGGCTCGGAACCCTGGCTGCAGCGGCACGAGGTCAATGATTATGTCGAGAGAGAGTTCGTGCCCGCCGCGCTGGAAGCCTTTCGCCTCCAGGCCAACGGCTGGCGGTTCCCCTGGCACCTGGCCTGGACGGCCCACGGCTCGGTGGGAGGTCCCAAGCAACTGGCGGTGGCCCTGGCCCCGCCCGACACGTGGTATCACGGCCAGGCGCCCGGCAACGGCCACGCAGGCATCTCGATCAACGTCGACGCCGTCGGCCTGGGATATGCGACGCTCCTCGACGGCATGATGAGCACCTTTCACCACGAGCTCTTTCACAACCTGCAGCGCGGCCTGTACCAGGATCACGGCCTGGCGCGGGAGGGCGCCTGGGACATGGTGACGGAGGGCATGGCCATGCTGGCCTCTTCCGTTGCCCAGCACGAGGTCCAGTTCGGGCAGAGCTGGGGGCGCAGGGCCTACATGGCCAGCGCCAGCGTCTATCTCGGCGAAGAGGGCCTGGCGGCCGGCGATCTGAACACCAGCTATGGCGACATTTCGTACAACGGCGCCGCATATTGGCGATTCCTGTACGAGCAGTGCGCCGTGAACAACCGCGGTACCGAGGATCCGGCGGCCGGCATGGAGATCATGCGCCGGGTCATGGCCGCCCTCTATGCCCGCGAGGCGGCCCAGGAGCTGACGCCCGACGGGTATGTCCGGGCATTTCCGGGCATCGTCGACGAGGCCCTCCAGGGCTCGTCCTGCTCCGTCCAGAGCCACGCGGAGTCTCTGACGGCCTTTGCCCGGGCCGTCTATGCCCTGCGGCTCGAGGGTGGGCGCTGCACGGAGGAGACATTCGGGCGCGAGGGCTGCGGCTTTTACGATCCCCACGGCCTCTATCCGCGGCCCCCCGCCGATACGGTTCGTTTTGTCGGCCACACACTGACGGTGAGCAGCGCGCAGCAGGGCTATCCCGCCGGCATTCCCAGCGGCTATGGCATCGACCTGGTAGAAGTCGTCCTCGAGGGGGCGGCCCACGGCCAGCCCCTGACCGTCGAGCTGCACGGCAGCCCGGCGGGCAGCGCCGAGTTTCGCCTGGAGGTGTGGCAGGTGATGGCCGCGGGCCGGCGCTTGCTGCCCGCCGCCCTGGCCCCCGCGGCCGCGGTCAGCCGGCCGGACGGCTCTCTGTCGTTCAGCCTGCCCGAGATCGACCTGACGCGCTACAACCGCCTGGGCCTCATTATCACGCGGGTGGACAGCGGCGAGCGCCTCGACCCGGTGGGATCCTACACCCTGGTGCTGCGCGGCACTGAATAGGCCCGGCCTTTCCCGGCGAGTCGTTCCGCCGCCGGGCAGCCTGCGATTGCGCCGGGAGACAAACAGTAGTATGATGGCGCGGGAGCATTGAGGGAGCTATGAAAATCGAATTGCCTGAAGTGCCGGCACGCTGGCGCGTGCCGGCTGCCTTTGCCGCGGTCTATACCATCTGGGGCTCGACCTATCTCGGCATCCGGTTCGCCGTCGAGACCCTGCCGCCCTTTCTCATGGCCGGCACGCGTTTTCTCATCGCCGGGACGATCCTGTACGCCATTATGCGGCGGCGCGGCGCCCCGGCGCCCATCCGCCTGCACTGGCGATCGGCTTTCATCGTCGGCGCCCTCATGCTCCTGGCCGGCAACGGCGGGGTCGTGTGGGCCGAGCAGGTGGTGCCCTCCAGCATCGCGTCGCTGATGGTGGCCACGGTGCCCCTGTGGATGGTCATCTTTAACTGGGTGCGCGGCGACCGCATCCGCCCCACGGCCGGCGTGGCGGCGGGCCTGGCCATGGGCATGGTGGGCATCCTCCTGCTGGTGAGCGCGGGGCGAGGGGGAGGCGGGCAGACGTTCAACGCCGCCGGCCTCGTGGTCCTGTCGGTGGGCTCCCTGTCGTGGGCCATCGGCTCGCTCTATTCGCGGCGCGCCCCGCTGCCCGGCGAGGCGCTGCTGGGCACGGCCATGGAGATGCTGGCCGGGGGCGCGCTGTTGTTCCTGGCCGGCCTCGTCACCGGCGAGGCGGGGCATATTGCCTGGCAGAACGTCTCGTCCCGCTCGGTCCTGGCCCTGGTGTACCTGATCCTCCTGGGGTCCCTCATCGGCTTCTCGGCCTACATCTGGCTGCTGCGGAACAGCACCCCGGCCCGGGTCTCGACCTATGCCTTCGTGAACCCCATCGTCGCCGTCTTTCTGGGCTGGGGCCTGGGGGGCGAGCCCCTCACGGCGCGGACGCTCATCGCCGCCGCCGTCATTGTCGGGGGCGTGGCCCTCATCACCACCTATCAGCCCCGCACGGCGCCCGCGCGGGGTCCGGATCCCAGGCTCCAGCCCGGCGAGGAGTGTACGTGATCCCGGCTGCCTGCCTACTCGTGCTCTAGCTGCACCTCCAGGTCCACCTCGGGCAGGCCGGCGGGAATGCACACGTCGTCCTGGCCAAAGGGCCAGTAGTTCTCCGCCCCGATGATGATGCTGTAGCAGGTGTTGGGCACCAGGGGGCGCGGGAACTCGAAGTAGCCCCGCCGATCCGTCGAGGCCGCCGTGTAGACCTCCTCGTCCAGCCAGTTAAAGGCGTCCACCGTGATCCCGGGATTGAGGAGCAGCAGCGTGGCGCCGGCGATGGGCCGGCCGGTGTCGGCGTCGGTCACAATGCCAAAGCCGGGAATGCCGGTCTCGGGCCGGGGAACGGGCGTGGGCCGGGGTGCGGACCCGACCATGGTCGAGCCCTGGCGCAGCACCTGGCCCTCCACCAGCAACTCCAGGCCGTATTCGCCGTCGGGCAGCGGGCCGCTGTTGGCGTACAAGAGGTCGTGCCAGATCCCTTCCTGGCCGCCGGCCCACTGGTAGGGCCACTCCACGACCTTTTCACCCTCCAGGTACCAGTTCACTGTGACGTCCAGGCCGTCGTTCATGCCGCTGTAGCCCGAAAAGGCGTGCAGCTCTTCCAGGCCGGGAGCAAAGCTGGCCGCCGGCGCCACGGGCTGGCCGTTCCGGTCGATACCCTCGGCAAAGACGATGGGCTCGAAATAGGCGCCGGGGCCGTCGGCCAGGCCGGTGACCCAGAAGTTGGAAGTCGCCGCCAGGCGATCGTCGATGTAGAGGTCGAGGCGATAGGCGCCCGGCTCCAGCCCGTCGCGGATGCCCAGCTCGATGACGTACGCGCCCTCGGCCGCGCTGTCCCACGGCTCGTCCTCGCTGAGTGCCATCTCGCCGTCGGCCCACCAGGTGGAGGTCCAGCTCGTCCCACGGGTCATGTTGGCATAGTCAAAGAAGGCGTATAGCACCTCGGTGCCTGCCGGAAAGAGCACCGCCGGCTCTCGGGGGCCGCCGCCGGGGGCCTCCGACAGGCTAAAGACGAGGTTGGAAAAGGTGGGCAGCGCCTGGGGCCGGCCGCCGATCTCGATGGCCGCCCCGCCGGCCGCGACGCCATCCACCAGGACGATCATCTCCAGGGTGCCCTCGGGCAGGTCCTGATCCTGGTAGCCGATCCACCAACTGCCCTCCGGCCCGCCGCTCCAGGGGCCGGGCGGCAGGCCCAGGTCGGGCTGCTCCTGGCCGTCAAGGCTGGCCACCATCTCGACGGTCATGCCGTCGGCCATGCCCTCGTAGTCGAAAAAGAGGTAGAGGCTGCGCGCCCCCGAGGGCAGACTGTAGATGACCGTCGTCGGCTGGTCGAACTCGTTGACGCCCGGCGAGAAGAAAAAGTTGCTCAGGAGCGCCTGTCCGGTGGACGGCCCCGGCGCGGGCTCGTCGCGGGCGCCCTGGTAGTCCAGCCCCGCGCGGGCCGCCTGGATGAGGGGGCCGGCCAGCTTGACGGGCCGCAGGGCGTTGATAAAGCCACCGATGGGCACGCAGGTGTCACCCGCATCGAGGCGGTTGTTGCCGTTGGTGTCGGCCACCGG
>JAAYZQ010000292.1 GCA_012514775.1 Anaerolineaceae bacterium | reverse complement strand
TGGCAGCGCAGAAAGCCGTCAACGAATGAAGAGCGATTAAACGAATGACCAGGGGGGAGTCGCAGATTCGTTTATTCGTTGCCCATTCGTTGGCAGCGCAGAAAGCCGTCAACGAATGAAGAGCGAATAAACGAATGGCGAGTAGATCATTCGTTTATTCGTTGTCCATTCGTTGGCAGTAGACCAGGAGGAGATCATGGAAGCGGCAAAGGGTGAAAAACCTCGACTGGTTGATGACGCACTTGGCGGCTTGACCTATCAGGTCATCGGGTTGGCAATGGCAGTTCACAACGACCTGGGACCCGGGCATCGCGAATCGACCTATCACAACGCGATGGCACAGCGTTTTGTTGATGCCGAGCTGGTCGCCGAATGGGAACCGCAGTTGCCCATCTTTGACGAGAACGGCAATCAGGTGAATTTCTACGTGCCGGATCATCTGGTGGAGGGGGTGCTGCTTGTGGAGTACAAGGCGCATGGGCATCCTCTTACCAATGACGAGATTGCCCAGTGCATCGACTACTTTGCTGCCTCGGACTGTCAAGTTCTTCTGCTATTCAACTTTGGCAAGCCGCGGTTGGAGTGGAAGCGTCTCTTCCCACCCCAGAAGATTCTGGCACACCGACGCAAGCGCTGGACGCCCCATCCGCCCAACCGTTGATCCCATTCGTTTGTTCGCCTATTCGTTTATTCGATTCCGATTCGTTGACAGTCGCATCCAGCCAAGCCAGGGTTTTTGAAGGGACCGAAAAGCACCCCGCAGGCAAAGTAAGGCACCCCTGGTGCGCGCCATCCGAGCTCAGGCGGACGGCTGGCGGCGAAGCGGCACAGCGCGACGGGAAACGATCGGCAACCTATGCTTTGCATCCCGCCCCAGGCGTGGTATAATGCCTCCCGGGTGTGGAGCGCTCCGAACACCGCGTGCCGGGAGGAAGGCGTATGCTCGTCACCTGGTTCTCCGAACTCGATCCCGTCGTCCAGGCCTTCCTGGCGACCATGTTCACCTGGGGTGTCACGGCCCTGGGTGCCTCGACAGTGTTCTTTTTTACCACCGTCAGCCGCACGCTGCTTGACGGCATGCTGGGCTTTGCCGCCGGCGTCATGATCGCGGCCAGCTTCTGGTCGCTCCTGGCCCCCGCCATCGAGATGGCCGAGGCTTCCGGGGTCCCATCCTGGCTCCCGGCCGTGGTCGGTTTCTTGCTGGGCGGGGCCTTTCTGTACGCCGTCGACGCGATCTTGCCCCACGTGCACGCCAACATGCGCACGGAAGACGCCGAGGGCCTGAGCACCACCTGGCAGCGCAGCGTCCTGCTGGTGCTGGCCATCACCATGCACAACATCCCGGAAGGGCTGGCCGTGGG
Organism: Anaerolineaceae bacterium; assembly: GCA_012514775.1. Next base: position 2,650 of record JAAYZQ010000292.1, on the reverse strand, counting down.
CGTGGCCTTTGGCGCCGTGGCCTCGGGCCTGCCCTCCGCCAGCCTGGCCGGCGCCGTGGCCCTGGCCATCGGCATCGGCCTGCAGAACTTTCCGGAGGGCGTGGCCGTGTCGGTGCCCCTGCGCCGCGAAAACGTCTCGCGCAGGCGCGCCTTCTGGTACGGCCAGCTTTCGGGCATGCCCGAGCCCATCGCCGGGGTCATCGGCGCCCTCGCCGTGGTGACCATGCAGCCCATCCTGCCCTACGCCCTGGCCTTTGCCGCGGGCGCCATGATCTATGTCGTCGTCGAGGAGCTTATCCCCGAGTCGCAGGCACAGACCATCACCGACGTGGCCACCATCGGCTGTATGTTGGGCTTTGCCATCATGATGACCCTCGACGTGGCCCTGGGGTAGAAGGGAGCAGCGTGGCAACCCCCGACGAGCCAGCGACCATCCACCGCATCCGCGTCGGCGAGACGAACTGCTACCTCGTCCGCTCCGCCGGGGGGACGATCGTGGTCGATCCCGGCCCGCCCGGCTCGGCGCCGGCCATCGCCTCCGGGGCCGCGGCCGCCGGCGTGGCGCCGGGCGACGTCCGCCTGATCCTGGTCACCCACGGCCACCTGGATCACTACGGGGCCGCCGGTGACGTGCAGGCGTGGTGCGGCGCGCCCATCGCTGCCCATCCCCTGGCGCCCGGCCTGAGCCGGGACCGGCGCAACGCCCTGCCCCCCGCCCAGACGCTGCGCGGCAGCCTGGTGCGTTGGGCCTACCTCCTGTTCGCCCCCCTCCTGCCCCTGCGGCCGCTGGAGGTTGGCGTCTTCCTGGAGGGCGACAAGGACCTGTCGGCCTGGGGGCTGGAGGGCAGGACGGTGGAGCTGCCCGGCCACGCCCCCGGCTCGCTGGGCATCGTCACCACCCGGGGCGACGCCCTGGTGGGCGACCTCCTGGTCAACTATGCCGTGCCCAGCCAGCCCCTCTACCTGTCGGACCGGGACGCGTGGCAGGCAAGCTACGAGCGGCTGCGCGGCCTGGAGCCGCGCCGCGTCTACGTGGGCCATGGCGAGCCCTTTGGCGGCCAGGCCCTGGCGCGCATCTATCCCGGGCGGTTCCAGTTCCGCTGGTGGGTCCGGTAGGCAGCCCGCCAGCCGCGACGCCGCACGGCCGGGCGCCTTGCACCGGGCCGAGGACGATCAAAACGAGTACGACGGAGTGCACGAATGCCAGAAGGATTGAAGGTTTTGCTCAGCACCTTTGCCCTGCTCTTTGTGGCCGAGCTGGGCGACAAGACGCAGTTGGCCGTGATCAGCATGACCGCCAAGCACAAGATGCCCCTCTACATCTTTGTCGGGGCGGCCCTGGCCCTGGCCGCGGTCACGGCCCTGGGCGTCCTGGGCGGTGAGCTGCTGACGCGGGTCATCCCCGAGGCGGTCCTGCGCAAGATTGCCGCCGTCCTCTTTGTGGGGATGGGCGTGCTGATGTGGTTCGAGAAGCTCTAGCAGCTTCTCGGAGGAGACTTGCACGGCGGCCTGTCCCGCAGGCTGCCCGTGCCGGGAGCGCGGCAAGGAGGCCAAGCCATCATGGACGAAGGGACCGATTTTGCCTGGGTCATGTCTGAAACCGAGGAGGGGCTGCTGTTCCTCCATTGGCCGCTGCCGGCGGAGAGCCTGCGCCCCCTGGTGCCGCCCGGCCTGGCGCTGGACACGTACGAGGGCGACGCGTGGCTGACGCTCAACACCTTTAACATGGCCGCCGCGCGGTTCCGCAGCCTGCCCTCGATCCCGGGGATGAACAACTCTCCCGAGGTCGACCTGCGGACCTACGTCCGCGCCGGTGACGAGCAGGGGATCTTTTTTCTGAGCATGGACATTGACAACCAGCTCGGGGTGTGGATCAGCCGCACCTTCTATCACCTGCCCTATCTGCAGTCGAGGATCACCTTTGACTTCCTGGGCGACGGTTTCCGGATCGAGAGCCAGCGGCGGGCGTGCAAGGCGGCCCCCGCCGCCGCTTTTGGCGCGTCCTACCAGCCCGCCGGCGACCCCTTCTGTGCCGCGCCGGGCAGCCTGGAAGCCTTTCTCCTGGAGCGGACGGCCTACTTTGCGGCCAGCCAGGAAGGCCGGTTGTATCGCGGCCGGGATCACCGCCTGCCGCTGGTCCTCGCGCCGGCCGAGGCCGAGATCGAGGCCAACACCGTCGTCCAGGCCGCCGGCCTGGAGCTGCCCGAGGTCCAGCCCATCCTCCACTACTCGCCGGGGATGGCCATCCTGACCGAGGACGTCAAGCCCCTGGACGGGTGAGAGTGTCCGGCGCGTAGCGGCTCAGTGCTTCCAGGCAAAAGGCCGTCGTCAGCTCTTCCGAGCCATAATATGGTGCCGGGCCGAGGAATAAGGGCTGGCGCGGCCATGATCCATCGTGGCGCTGGGTCGCTAGCAGGTGCTCGACGGCCCGGTGCAACGCCTGTGTTTGCTCGTCGAGATTCAGCAGCGTGCAGGCAGCCAGCGCGGTGTTCAATGCTCCGCCGAATGAGCCGTCGCCCTGCTGCAAGGGGAGGAGCCTGTCGAGGACCGGCCCGCGCGTGGGCGCCAGGGCCGAGACCCCGTTAAAGCAGGCCCGGGACAGCACGTAGTAAAAGGCCGGCAGGTCGGGATAGAAGTGATTGCACTCTTT
>JAAYZQ010000291.1 GCA_012514775.1 Anaerolineaceae bacterium | reverse complement strand
GCGTCCCTTCCGCGAGCTGGCCAACGCCGGGCACGTGCGCTGGCTCATGGGACAGCGGGCCAGCCGCGCCGGAGAGGCGCCCGACGACGAGGTGATGGCCGAGGTCGAGCGCCGGGCGCTGGACCTGTGGCGGGGCATCGCCGAGTTCACCGGCGGCGAAGGCGACGTCCAGGCCCTGGCCGGCGAGACGCGGGCGGCCGTCGAGGCTGCCCTGCAATTGCCCATCCTGGCCGAGCGGTTCCCCTTGCCCGACGAGCCCCGGTACCAGGCGGCGGTCGAGATGGTCGTGTCTCACCTGGGCGACGATCCCGCGGCCTGGGCCACGCTCCTGGGCTGGATCCTGGTCCATCCCCTGGCCCGGATGCTGCGCCCCGAGGGGGACCCGGAGCTGAGCCGCAGTTGGATGGACGAGTGGCGCCTGGGCCAGCAGTTGGCAGGCGTCATGCAGGAGCTGGATGAGGAGGAGGGGGCCGCCTGGTGGAGCGCCGGCACGGTCAAGGTGCTGGTCAAGCACCAGGCCTGGTGCCCGGCGATGGAGGAAGACGAGGAGCGCGCCTACCAGGTATTGACATCGTGGCTCAGGGACGGAGAGGTGCAGCGCTTCTTGCAGGTCAACCGCCACCTGGGCGTCCTGTGGTTCAACGGCGAGTCCTTTGAGCAACTGCTGGCGTGGATGATGGCCATCGCCGCGGTGCGCATCACCGCCGGCGCGGAGGCCGAAGGGGAGGAGGACGTAGCACGCGCCATCGTAGCCTGCTACGAGGTCGTCGAAAGGCTCCGGGCCGCGGAAGCGGCCTCGGACTACCAGGTGGTCAAGCTCATGGAGGCGGCCAAAGGTCCGGCCGCCAGCGCGCGCAGTGACGCGCGGCAAACCGGAGCCGCGCCCGACCGGCCCAAGGAGAGAGGCGCCTGAGCCACGACTGGGCGGGGCGCGGCACTAATCACATACGTTCGAGACAAGGAGACCCGATCATGAGAAACCTGATCAGACAAATCGTCAACATCATTATCACCATCGCCGTCATTGTCGTGAACGCTCTGGCAAACACTCTGCCCATCAATGGGCAGACAACCGGCGAGGTCTCGGACCAGTTCGACGTCTATTTTGTGCCGGCCGCTTACGTCTTTTCCATCTGGGGCCTCATCTACGTAGCCCTCGTCGCCTTTACGGTGTACCAGGCCCTGCCCTCCCAACGGGAGAATCCTCGCCTGCAGCGCATGGGCTATCTCTACGCCCTGAGCGGTGTGGCGAACATTGCCTGGATATTCCTGTGGCACTACGAGCAGTTCGTGTGGACCATGGTGGTCATGGCCGTGCTGCTCCTGACGCTCATCGCCATCTATCTCCGGCTGGGCATCGGCCGCAAGCGGGGTTCGACTGCCGAAACGTGGCTGGTGCGCGTGCCCTTTAGCCTGTACCTCGGTTGGATCACGGTGGCGACCATCGCCAACGCCACCCAACTTCTGAACTACCTGGGCTGGAACGGCTGGGGCATCGCCCCCGAGTGGTGGGCGGTCATCATGCTCGCTGCTGCGACGCTCATCACCCTGGCGGTCAGCTTTACCCGGGGGGACATTGCCTACGTCCTGGTCATCGTCTGGGCCTTTGCCGGCATTGCCCTCAAGCACAGCGACACCCTGCTGGTGTCCATCAGCGCCTGGGTCGGGGCGGGCATCGTGCTGTTGAGCCTGCTCATCGGCATTCCCCTGCGCCTGGACCGCCTGGAGAGAAAGCCCGTCGAGGAGGTCAGCATCCGGGACCGCTGGTAAGGGGGCAGGGCCCAAAGCGCATGGAGGATGTCCTCCAGGTTTGCCACTCCCGTCCGCCTGGAGTATAATGCGAACGCGTGCCGGCAAGGGCACGACGTCGAACAGAAGCGACCGGGTGGCAAATGCGAAATCGCGTTCGTGCAATACTGCTGGTCGTCCCCGTCCTCCTGCTCCTGGGGCTGGCCTGGTTCGCCTTGAGCAGCAATGGGGAGGTTTCCGGCCTGCGCAACGTCGTCCACTATCGCGTCCTCGCTGCCCTGGGCGGCGCCCGTGTCCGCGCCGGCGAGGCGCCGGGCTCTATCGTGGGCACGGTCCGGGACGGCCAGGGGCAGCCGGTGGCCAGAGCCCAGGTGCTGGTGGCCTCGCCCCTGGGCGACGTCAACAGCGCCGAGAGCGGGCCGGACGGCCGGTACCTCCTGGACGGTGTACCGCCGGGGCGCTACGTGCCCGTCGCCGGCCGGCGTGGGCACGACGACGCCCTGCCCCAGACGTGCGTGGCCGGCCTGTGCTGGAAGGACGCCGTATCCGTCCGACCCGGCCGCCAGGCCCGCGGACCCGACCTGGCGCTGAAACCCCTCACTCCGCTCGAGATC
>JAAYZQ010000290.1 GCA_012514775.1 Anaerolineaceae bacterium | reverse complement strand
TGCGCGCCACGGCCAACGTCCGGACCCACCAGCCAGGCCTGAGCGTTCGCATCCACCCCGACAGCCCCGAGGAGTTTCTCCTCGAGGTCTGCCACCTGATCCGCCTCGGCACCGGCTTTCCGGCGGTCCACAACGACCGGACCGGGTCGGCGATGCTCCTGGCGGCCGGCCTGTCGCCGGCCGACGCGCGCGACTGGAACAACTGCGGCTGCGTGGTGCCCCATTTTCGCAAGGTGGGCGAATGGACTGCGGCGGCCAACATCAACCTCGCCTCGGCCCTCGAGTATGCCCTGAACGATGGGCGGGGGCGCCTGGATGGGGAGCAGCGTGGACTGCCCACGGGAGATCCGGCTTCCTTCCAGACGTTCCAGCAGGTCAAGGAAGCGTTTTACGCCCAGCTCGCCTACCTGATCAGACAGACGGTGATTGCCACGGTCATTGCCCAGGACGTCCACGCGCAACTGGCGCCGCGGCCGTTCATGTCGACCCTGGTCGACGGCTGCCTGGCCAAGGGCAAGGACCTGGCCAGGGGCGGAGCCTTTTACAACGTTGGGCCGGTGCTGACCGGCATCGGCGTCGCCGACGTGGCCAACTCGCTGGCGGCCGTGGAGCGGCTGGTGTTCGAAGCAAAGTCGGTCACCCTTGGAGAGCTGTGCGAGGCGCTGGATCGCAACTGGGAGGGCTACGAGGCAATCCGCGCCAGCGCGATCAAGTGCCCGAAGTACGGCAACGACGACGACAGCGTGGATCGTTTCGCCGTGGAGCTCAGCAACTTTTACCACGACGAGATCCGCAAATACAAGGACTGGCACGGGCAGCCTTTTAACTCGGCCTTCATGGGCATCTCGAATTATATCCCGGCCGGAGCGGTGGTCGGCGCCACCCCCGACGGGCGCCTGGCCGGCACCCCACTGACCGAGGGGTGCTCGCCGCATTGCGGGACCGACGTGACGAGCCCCACGGCGGCCATGAGGTCCGTGGCCAAGATCAGCCACGAGAGCCACTCGGGCGGCACGCTGCTCAACATCAAGCTCTCGCCCGATGCCCTCAAGACAGACCGGGACCTGCGTAACCTGGCGGCCATGATCCGGGGCTATTTCGAGCTGGGGGCCTTTCACGTCCAGTTCAACGTCGTCAGCCCCGAGACCCTGCGGGATGCGCAGCGGCACCCCGAGAACTACCAGGATCTCTTGGTCAGGGTGGCCGGCTACAGCACGCGCTTTGTCACCCTCTCCAGGGAGGTGCAAGACGCCATCCTGGCGCGGACGACGTACGAGACCCTATGAGCGCCTGGACGGGTGAGGTAGCCATGGAGCAAAGCGATCGCGCCGAGCCTTCCGGCGTGGTGTTCGAGATCCAGCGCTGGTCGGGCAACGATGGCCCGGGAATCCGCACCGTCGTCTTTATCAAGGGCTGCCCGCTGCGCTGCGCCTGGTGCTGTAACCCCGAATCCTGGAGCCCGGCGCCGCAGGTCGCCTTCTTCCAGGAACGATGCCAGGACTGCGGACAGTGCCGGGATGCCTGCCCGCAGCAAGTTGCCGGGCCTGGCCGCGACGGAGGCCGGGGGGACGCGCCGGGCTGCACGGCCTGCGGGCGGTGCGTCGAGGCCTGTCCGTCCGGCGCCAGGGTACTCATGGGCAGGAGGATGCCGGCGGGCGAGGTGCTGGCAGCCGTCGAGAGGGACCGCGTTTTCTATCGCCAATCGGGCGGCGGGGTCACGTTCTCCGGCGGCGAGGCGCTGGCCCAGCCACGCTTTCTGGAAGCGCTCGTTAAAGGCTGCCAGGCCCGTGGGCTGTCCATGGCCCTGGAAACTTGCGGCCACTTTTCCTGGGACAGGTGCAAGGAGATCCTGGCCGCGATGGACGTGGTCTTTGTCGATCTCAAGCACCTGGACCCGGCGGTCCACAGGCGCGTGACCGGGGTTGACAACCGGCTCATTCTGCAGAACGCGGTCCGCGTGGCCCGCGCCGGGCTGCCCCTCGTCATCCGGGTGCCCCTCATCCCCGGCATCAACGACGACGACGCCAGCGTCGAGGCCATCGCCGCTTTTGTATCGCGGGAGCTCGGCGGCGCCCTGGGCGTGGAGGTGCTGCCGTACCACACCCTGGGAAAGGGCAAGTATGCGGCCCTCGGCCTGGACTACCGGCTGGCAGACCTGCTTCCCCCGGAACCCGAGTCCGTCGTCCGGGCCAGGAGGATCTTTCAGGACCTGGGCGTCACCAACCTGTATTATGGCAGCGCGCCAGTGCCCACGGCAATGGCCGGCGAGGAGGAGAAGGATGAGCGAGGTGCCCTTTGACCTGAACGACGTGTTCGAGGTCGACGATTATGTTTACTTTTACAGCGAGGCGCTGACCGACGAGCGGACGGATGCCGAGGTGGCGGGCCTGGTGCAGATGCTGGAGTTGGACGCGCCGCTGCGCATCCTGGACCTGGCCTGTGGCTTTGGGCGACACGCCAACCGCCTGGCAGCCCTGGGCCACTCGGTCGTGGGCATCGACTACATGCCCGGATTCCTGGAGATGGCCCGGGCAACGGCCCAGGCCATGGGCGTCACCGTGGACTATCGCCAGGGGGACATGCGGGAGCCGTTCGGCGAAGACGAGTTCGACCGGGTGCTGCTTCTCTTTACCTCCTTTGGCTACTTTACCGATGAGGAGAACGCCAGGGTGCTGGCCAACGTCAGCCGCGCCCTGAAGCCGGGCGGGCTGCTGGGCGTGGACATGCACAACCGCGACGCGGCTCTGAAATTCCTCGTGCCGGCTTCAGTCCTCGAGAAGGAGGGCAACCTGATGATCGACCGCAGCTCCTTCGACGTGATGACCGGGCGCTGGATCAACCGGCGCATCGTCATCCGCGATGGCGTTCGGCGGGACAAGCCCTTCTCGGTGCGCTGTTATAACGCGGGAGAGATAAGGCAACTGCTGGCGGCAGCCGGCCTGGAGATCGTCAAGCTGTGCGCGGGCTGGAGGGGCCAGCCGCTGTCCGCCGAATCAGGGGGCATGGCCGTCGTCGCCCGCAAAACCACCTGACGCGTGGCGCACCCCCTGCCGCGCAGCAACAGGGGGTGCGCAATCGCTGAGAAGCGGACGTGGCACTGATGGGAACCTTTCGCGCCGCTCCTCAGAGTGCTGGCCATAGTCCTCGTGCTAGGGGACGACAATGATCGTGCCGGACATCCCAACACCTCCCGGCCCGCCGTGGGGGGCGCAGTAGTAGGGATACTCGCCGGCTTCCGTGAAGGTATAGTAGAACTCTTCTCCCTTGCTCAGCCCTCCGCTGTCGAACAGCCCCGTGTCCGAGGTCACGGTGTGGGTCACGTCGTCCTTGTTGGAGAACTTGACCTCGGTGCCAACCTTGATCGTCAGCACCCGGGGCACGAACTGAAAGTCCTCCAGCTCCACCTCGCCCTCGTCCGTGGCGGCCATTGCCGCGCCGGACGCGGTCGCCTCGGGGGTGGGCGCATCCGTGGGCGACGCAGCGGCCGGCTCAGGGGTGGGTGCCGCCTCCAGGCCACCCGTGACTGCAAAGGCCGGGTTGACCATTTGCTCCCCGATAGACACCGGGCCATCGACCCCCGGGAACTCGTAAGTGCCCACCTCGCCCGCGTCGGTGTGCAGCATCGCGTACAGCGTCTCAGTTGCCTGCGCCACGTCGATCATCACGGTCACGTCCGCATTCTCGCCTTCGTTAACGGGGCTGTAGCCCAACACCGGGCCGGGATTGCCGTCTTGCTGGGCGTGGACTACCAGCCAGCCGGGCCCGGCGCTCACCACCTCCGCAATCGTCACCATGCCGTGCATGATGGCCTGGTCGGCGACCGTCACCGCCGGGGTGATGGCTGCCGGCATGGGCTCGGTGGTGGGCGTCGCCGCCGGCTCCTGGGTGGGTGCTTCCGTAGCCTGTGGCTCCAGGGTCGGCTCGGCATCCGCATCGGCATCCGGGACAGCGGTCGGAGCCGCCTGCCCGCAGGCGCCGACCAGCAAAGCAATCAGTAGCAGGGCACTCGCGGCCAGCGTCGCCGGCCGGCGCCCCACGGCCGAGTTCGCCCTTGACTTCACGTCGTTCAGTCCCAACATTTTCCGATCCTCCTGTTGCTGGTTAGTCCGCCTCTCGTTCGGTCGGCTGTTTGTATTCTATGGTACGCGCACGGGCAGGAGGTAGATCCATCCCTCTCGTTAGAGGAGCATAAAAGTCGGGGATTCGGGATTCTATTGCGAGCGCGATGAACCGCGCACTACGAACGGGGATGGGCCGGCGGTACTCTGTCAAGCAGTCGGTCCGGGACGCGCGGAGATCGCCGGGGCATGGAATGCGGCGGGCAGGCCAGCAGGGCCTCCAGCAGGGGCAGCATCCCGGGGACCCGCCTCGCGCGGATCACCAGGTCCCACAACGGCTCGAGCTTTTTCCAGCCGGCACTGTAGGCCACGTGGCGCAGCCGCCCGGTCCACCCTCCCTTGGCCGAGGCGGATTGCAGGATCGAGCCCCAGCGGTAAAAGTCGTGGTAGGCGCGCCGATATCCCTCCTCCAGCGCCCCCGCCGTCATCTTCGCCGGGCGAAAGACAGCGTGGCGGGTGTCGTACAGGTCCCAGTCGCTCGTGGTGATGCGCCCCGCGGCTGCCAGCC
>JAAYZQ010000289.1 GCA_012514775.1 Anaerolineaceae bacterium | reverse complement strand
GATTCGGCCAGCGGCCCGTGCTGCTCCTGGCCACCGCCTGGCTGGTGCTGCTCATCTTCTTTCTCCTGGTCGAATGGAAGAGCCCGCAGCCCATGATCGATCTCGGGCTGTTTCGCAACCGGCTCTTTAACGTCAATCTGCTCACCGGCTTTGCTACCTTTATCTCCATGTCGGGGACCATCATCCTCATCCCCTTTTACCTGGAGAACGTCATGGGCTACTCGCCGCGGGCGGTGGGCCTGCTCCTGGCCGTGGTGCCCGTCGCCGTGGGCATCACCGCCCCGCTCTCGGGCGCCCTCTCCGACCGGGTGGGCACGCGACCCATCGCCGTCGCTGGCCTGGCCATGATCGTGCTCGGCTTTGTCGCCGTCAGCACCCTCAGCCTGGACACGACCGCCGCCGGCTATGTCCTGCGATACCTGCCCGTGGGCATCGGCATCGGCATCTTCCAGTCGCCTAACAACAGCGCCGTGATGGGCGCCGTGCCCCGCGAGCGGCTGGGCATCGCCTCGGGCCTGCTGTCGATTACTCGCACCCTTGGCCAGACGACGGGCATCTCTGTCCTCGGCGCCCTCTGGGCCAGCCGCGTGGCTGCCAGGGCAGGCAGTGCCCTGGCGCAGGGGGCCACCGCGGCGCCGGCGGCAGCCCAGGTCGCCGGCCTCAACGACACCTTTCGCGTGGTCATCGTTCTCCTGTCGCTGGCGCTCATGCTTGCCGCGTGGGGCCTGGTGCAAGAGCGCCGCATGCGGGCCCTGGCCGCGGCGCAGAGCGCCCACACGAGCAGGGCCGAGAACCGCTAGCGCTTCCTTGACGGAAGCGCCGTTCGGTGCTATTATTGGGGGGCGCGCCCGTCCGCCGGCGCGCCCCCGGCAAAGAACGCCCACCATCCTCGCAGCCGAGCCGTTTGCTGAATGGCCATGGTCCTGAGCCTGCCGAAGGGCAGCCCATATGGTTCGCAACACGTGCAACAGGAGGAAACAAATGGACAAGAAAGAACTGGCATCCGTCGCCCGCGCCCTCGTGGCCAGGGGCAAGGGCATCCTGGCAGCCGACGAGAGATCTGGGACCATCAAGAAGCGCCTGGCGAGCATCGACCTGGAATCGACCGAGGAAAACCGCCAGGTGTACCGCGACCTCCTGTTCACCTCGCCGGGGGTGGAGGAGTATATCAGCGGCGTCATCCTCTTTGACGAGACCATCCGCCAGCAGGCCCTCGACGGCCGGCCCTTTCCCAGGGTGCTGGCCGGCCGGGGCATCATGCCCGGCATCAAGGTCGACAAGGGCGCGGTTCCTCTCCCGGGGGCGCCCGCCGAAAAGCTGACGGAGGGGCTGGACGGCCTCCGCGCCCGCCTGGAAGAGTACCGCGGCCTGGGCGCCCGCTTTACCAAGTGGCGGGCGGTCATCACCATCGGGGATGGCATCCCCAGCCGCAACTGCATTGACGCCAACGCCCAGGCCCTGGCCCTGTACGCCGCCTACTGCCAGGAGGCCGACCTGGTGCCCATCGTCGAGCCCGAGGTGCTGATGGACGGCGATCACAGCATCGAGCGCTGCGCGGCGGTGACCAGGGCCACCCTGGAGAGCGTGTTCCAGCACCTCTCCCGGGCAGGCGTCCTGCTGGAGGGCATGCTCCTGAAGCCCAACATGGTGATCTCGGGCAAGGGCAATGAGCGCCAGGCAGGCGTCCAGGAGGTGGCCGAGGCGACAGTGCGCACCCTGCTGCGCGCCGTGCCGGCCGCGGTGCCGGGCATCGTCTTCCTGTCGGGAGGCCAAAGCCCCGAGCAGGCCACGGAGCACCTGAGCGCCATGAATCGCCTGGGCCGTTTCCCGTGGGAGCTGAGCTTTTCCTACGGCCGGGCCCTGCAAGAGAATTCCCTCAAGGCCTGGCGCGGAGAGCCGCACAACGTGCCCCAGGCGCAGCAGATCTTTGCCGAGCGCTCGCGGCTCAACAGCCTGGCCCGTTCCGGGGAGTATTCTCGCGAGATGGAGACCGCGCGCTAGCCATCGTCTCCTCGACGGCGCACCCCACCCCTGGCGCCGCCCGCCAGGGGTGGGGTGCGCCCGTTCGTCCTGCTCCTTATCGCCGCCCGTCCCGCAGGATCTGCCGGGCAGCGTTATAACCCGGGGCGCCCGTCACGCCGCCGCCCGGGTGTGTCCCCGCGCCGCACAGATACAGGCCCTGGATGGGCGTGCGGTACCAGGCCCAGCCGGGAACGGGCCGCAGAAAGAGCACCTGGTCCAGCGTCATCTCGCCGTGATAGATGTTCCCTTCCGTCAGGCCAAAGGTGGCCTCCAGGCTCGGCGGCGTGTGCACCTGGCGATACAGTATGGACGACTCCAGGTTGGGGACGTACTCGCCCAGCGTCTGGATCACGGCATCGCCCAGGGCCTCGGCCTGCGCCCGATCCCAGGCTGCGTCGCGCCTGTGGTAGGGAACGTACTGGACCAGGATGGACATCACGTGCTGGCCCGGCGGGGCCAATCCCGGGTCGATGGCCGACGGCACCTGGATCTCCAGGACGGGGTTGCGGGAGACGCGGCCGTATTTGGCGTCGGTGTAGGCCCTCTCCAGGTAGCCGATGCTGGGGCTTACGACAAAGGGCCCGCCCCACACCTGGTCTTCCCCCGGCAGCCCGGCAAAGCGGGGCAACTCCGAGAGGGCCAGGTTGACCTTGGCAACCACCCCCCGATGCTTGATGTTCCCCACCTGCCGCAGAAACTCGACCTCCAGGTGGACGGGGTCCAACAGCTCCAGGAAGGTGCTCCTGGGGTCGGCGTTCGAGATCACCTGCGCCGCCTCGATCTCTTCCCCGCTGGCCAGGACGACGCCCACGGCACGCCCATCCCGCACCACGATCTGCTGCACCACGGCGCCCAGGCGGATCTCGGCGCCCCTCTGCCGGGCCGCGCTGGCCAGGCCGGCCGACAGGTTGCCGATGCCACCCTGCACCCAGATGCCAGTCTCGAACGAGTCTGGCCGGCTGCCGGCCCAGCCGTGGAGCAGCAGGTAGGTCGTGCCGCCCGAGTGGGGGCCCTGGGCCAGCCCCCGCACCCCCGCCAGGGCCAGGGCACCCTTGAGCACCGGGTGCTCGAACCACTCGTCCAGGAAATCGGCCACGGGCATGGACACGACGCGCATCAGCTCCATCATCTCTTCCCGGCCCAGAAGGCGCAGATGCAGGCCCAGGTCAAGGAGGGAAAGCAAGTCGCCCGGGCGGCTGCTGGTGGGCCGCGGGGCGGCGTTCACGTAGGCGCGGCGCAGAACGCGCGCCAGGCGACCCAGCCAGCCAGCGAACGACGACCAGCGCTCGGCGGCGCCCGGCGAAAAGCGGCGCAGCGCGGCTGAGGTCCGCGCCGGGCTGCGCCACAGGGCCAGCGCCTCACCCCCGGGCTGAACGGCCACCAGGGCCGGGTTGGAGGGCAAGAAGCGCAGCCCGTGGCGCCCCAGGTCCAGGTCCGACACGATGCGGTCCGGCAGCCAGCCCAGGCGGTGCGCCCCGCTGTCAAAGTGAAATCCCGATACCAGCTCCTCAGTCACGGCCGCTCCGCCGACGATGTCTCGCCTCTCCAGCACCAACACCCGCCGTCCCGCCCGGGCCAGGTATCCGGCCACTACCAGGCCGTTGTGCCCGGCGCCGACGATGACTGCGTCGTATGCTTCGCCCATCTGTTCGCTACTCCCGCCGCCTGCCGAGGATCGTCAGCGCGGCCAGGCGCCCCGGGGCGCCCGACACGCCACCGCCCGGATGGGTGCCCGAGCCGCACAGAAAGAGGTTGCGGATCGGGGTGCGATAGCCGGCCCAGCCGGGCACCGGCCGCATGAAAAAGAGCTGCTGGAGCGCCAGCTCGCCCTGGAAGATGTTGCCCCCCGTGAGCCCAAAGGTCTCTTCCAGGTCCCAGGGCGTCAGCACCTGGCAGTGCAGGATGTTCTTTTCCAGGTCGGGGGCATACTCCTCCAGTGTGTCGATGACCGCCTGGCCCAGGGCCTGCCGTTGGGCGTCGCTCCAGCCGCCCTCCAG
>JAAYZQ010000032.1 GCA_012514775.1 Anaerolineaceae bacterium | reverse complement strand
CGATCTCCTCCTTCAGCGAGGCCTGTCGCTTCATCAATTCGCGCTCCTGGCCAAGCCTCGCGTCGAGAACCCGCTGGTCCTCCACCAGGTCGGCCAGCTCACGTTCGATGCTTGCCAGCCGGGTCTTGCTACCTTCATCGCTTTCGCGTTTGAGCGCCTCTCGCTCGATCTCCAGCTGCATGATGCGTCGCTTGATCTCATCCAACTCGGCCGGGTCCGAAGTGATCTCCATGCGAAGTCGGCTCGCCGCCTCATCGATCAAGTCGATCGCCTTGTCCGGCAGGAAACGGTCTGCGATGTAGCGATGCGACAAGGTAGCTGCCGAGATCACGGCTGCATCGGTAATGCGCACATTGTGGTGGACTTCGTACCGCTCTTTGAGGCCCCGCAGGATCGAAATCGTATCCTCAACGGTCGGCTCCTCCACCAGAACCGGCTGAAATCGTCGCTCAAGGGCGGGATCCTTTTCGATATACTTGCGATACTCGTCCAGGGTGGTCGCGCCGATGGCGTGCAATTCGCCGCGGGCCAGCATCGGCTTGAGCATGTTGCTGGCGTCCATGGCGCCCTCGGCCGCGCCCGCCCCGACGACGGTATGCAGCTCGTCCAGGAAGACGACGATCTGTCCCTGGGCATCGGTGATCTCTTTCAGGGCAGACTTCAGTCGCTCCTCGAACTCGCCGCGATACTTGGCGCCGGCGATCATGGCCCCCAGGTCGAGCTGGATGAGGCGCTTGTCCTTCAGCCCCTCGGGCACGTCGCCATGCACGATGCGTTGGGCCAGGCCCTCGACGATGGCCGTCTTGCCCGTGCCCGGCTCACCGATGAGCACCGGGTTGTTCTTGGTGCGGCGGCTCAGGACCTGGATGACGCGCCTGATCTCTTCATCGCGGCCGATGACCGGATCGAGCCTTCCCTGGCGGGCCTGCTCGGTGAGGTCGCGACCGTAGCGCTCCAGGGCCTGGTAGGTGCCTTCCGGATTTTGCGAGGTGACGCGCTGGCTGCCCCGAATGCCCTGCAGGGCGCGGAGCACGGCATCGCGGCTCAGCCCGTGGCTCTGCAAGAGCTGGGCCACGCTTCCCGCGCGCTCTTCCAGCAGGGCCAGGAGCAGGTGCTCGGTCGAGATATAATCGTCACGCAGCTCGCCCGCCACCTTCTCGGCGCGATCCAGGCTCTGTTGGAGCTGTCGCGAGAGGCCCACCTGGGCAGTGCCACCGTAGACCTTGGACCTGCGGTTCAACTCTCGCTCCACCTGCTGCGCCAGGGCAGCCGGCTGCAGGCCCAGGCTCTGCACCACCTGGGGCACCACACCCTCCGACTGGCGAAGCAGGGCCAGGAGCAGGTGCTCCCCTTCGATCTGTCCGTGGCTATATTCAGCCGCCAGGCTTTGCGCCTGCGCGATGGCTTCCTGTGCTTTCTCTGTATAACGATTAAAGTCCATAGAAATACTCACCTTCTCTTTTAACCTTTTGGCGCCGATATTGTAGGCCAGGGACGTTAGACGAGCGTGTGAGGAGTGTTAGAGAACTGTTAGACTTTTTCCTCGCGCCCGCCCCCCCTCGATCCCGGTACCGCCAGGTGCGATTTGACGAAATGGGTTCTTTGCTGTACAATGAGAGTGCCATAGTCCGAACCAGGCCTGCACTCTCGGGAGCAGTGAATGCCCGAGGACCGGAACGCCAAAGATAACCGGATCGCCGTTGATTCCCGGAACAGCGCAAAGGTGGTGCTCGCGGATGGGGAAGGCAGAACCTTCATGCCTTGAAAGGCTTATACGGCAGGCGCCCGGTTCTCATCAGCGGGCAGTGCCAGGACGATAGAGAGACCCGTCTCTGCGCGACGTCACGTCGCGAATCAGGACGGGTCTTTTTTGTTCCCGGCACACCCTGGCCATTGGAGAGCCATTGGCGCCGGTGCAGTTACAGGCCAGGACGAGTTGGAGAAAGGAGGTGACGCAGGGGAATACAGACGGCTGGCAGGCCCCCCAGGCCTGGCGTTTCGCGGTCGCAAAGTCGATCAGGATCGAGTAGGAGAAATGGAGGCGAAGATGCACTTGCATAGGAAACTGGCGGTCGTCGTGGCACTGACAATGGTTGCCACACTGCTCCTTACAGCCTGCGGCCCAACCCCGGCGCCGCAGGTCATCGAAAAAGTGGTCACCGCGGTCGTCAAAGAGACCGTGATGGTGGAAGGCACTCCGCAGGTCGTGGAAAAGGAGGTCACCGCCGTCGTCGAAGTCGAAAAAGAGGTGACTGCCGTCCCCGAGGCGGCCAGCGCTGCTATAGCCCCGGATCCGACGACGCTCACGTACGTGATGACGGACGATGCGGCGACGCTGGACCCGCACCTGGCTTACGAAGGGACCAGCTACGAGATCATCGAGAGCGTGATTGAAGGCCTGATCTGGTACAACAAGGAGAGGGCCGACGACTTTGTGCCCATGCTGGCTTTGGAGGTGCCCTCGGTCGCCAACGGCGGCGTCTCGGCCGACGGTCTGACCTACACCTTCAACATCCGCCCTGGCGTCAAGTTCCACGACGGCGGCGACCTGACCGCCAGCGACGTCGCCTACTCCTGGGAGCGGGTCCTGCTCCAGTCCGATCCCAACAGCGGGGCGTGGATGATGATCGAAGCCATCATGGGCTACTCCTCGGGCGACATCACCGAAAAGATCGCCGAGGGAGCCTATGCCGGTGATCAGGGAGAGCTGATCGCCAACGTCACACCCGAAGAACTGAAGGCCGTCTGCGAGGAGGTCAAGTCCCACTTTGAGGTCGACGATGCGGCCGGCACCTTCAAGGTGACGCTGGCCCAGCCGTGGGGGCCATTCCTGGCCATCATCGCCCGCCCCTGGGCCTACGTTATAGACCAGGAATGGACGGCAGCCCAGGGCGACTGGGATGGCTCGTGCGACACCTGGCAGAACTTTTACGCCCCGGGCCAGGAGGCCACCAAGCTGGCCAAGATCATTAACGGCACCGGTCCTTACATCCTCGATCACTGGACCCCCGACGTGGAATGGGTCCTAACCGCCAACGAGAACTACTGGCGGCAGGAGGGCGATCCGCCCTGGCCCGACGGCCCCAGCGGCGTGGCCAAGATCAAGCGGATTGTGCACAAGACGGTGCCCGAGTGGGGTACCCGCTTTGCCATGTTCCAGACCGGGGAGGTCGGCGCTGCCGACGTCCCGACCGCCAACCGGGCCCAGGCCGATGCCTGGGTGGGCGAAATCTGCGACTATGAGACCTACGAGTGCACCCCCACCGCGAACCCCGATGCGCCGCTACGGCTGTGGCCCGGCCTGCCGAGCACCAGCCGGACCGACCTCTTTATCAGCCACAACGTCAAGACCGGCGAATCGGGCAGCAACCCCTACATCGGCAGCGGCCAGTTTGACGGCAACGGCATCCCGCCCGACTTTTTCTCCGACATCCACGTGCGCAAGGCCTTCTCCTACTGCTTTGACTATGATACTTACATCGCCGAGGGGCAGAACGGTGAGGGGACGCGCAACAACGGGGTGATCATCGTCAACATGCTGGGCTACAACCCCGACCAGGAAATGTACGAGTTCGACCTGGACAAGTGCGCCGAGGAGCTTGCTCTCGCCTGGGACGGCCAACTGCCTGACGTTGGGTTCCGTTTCCAGGGCGTGACCGCCACCGGCTACACGATGAACCAGACCGCGCTGGCCATCCTCCAGTCGAACCTGCGCTCGATTAACCCCAAGTACCAGCTCGAGATCGTCACCCTGCCCTGGGCCGCCTACCTGGCTTCCTTCCGCGCCGGGCTGCTGCCCATCGCCGTCAGCGGCTGGTCCGAGGATTACCACGATCCGCACAACTGGGTGCAGCCCTACCTCATCGGCACCTATACCACCCGGCAGAGCTTCACGGAAGAGTTCAAGGAGATCTTCCGGCCGCTCGTCGAGCAGGCGGTGGTCGAGGCCGACCCGGCCAAGCGTGCCGAGCTCTACTACGAGCTGGCCAAGCTGCGCCACGAGTGGGTGCCCGAGGTCGTCCTCTCGCAGGCCGGCAACTTCCAGTACGAGTCGCGCTGGGTCAAAGGCTTCTTCTACAACCCTGCAGCGACGCAATGGAGTTACTTCTACGGCTTCGACCTGGCCGGGCGCGAGTAGCTCCTGGCCGGGCCACTGCCCAAACAGACCCTTCCGGCGGGGGAGGACCCCCGCCGGAAGGCGACATCGAGGTAGCCTGTATGGTAGCATTTGTTATCCGCCGTCTGCTGCAGTTGCCGATCACCATGATCGGGGTGACCCTCATGATCTTTGCCATGCTCCAACTGCTCTCGCCTGTGGAGCGATCGGCCTTATATGTGGCCGACACACCGCACAACGAGTCGGCCATCGACGCCATCGTCCGCAAGTATGGCCTGGATGAGCCGTTCTACAAGCAGTACTGGCGCTGGTTGGTAGGCACCAAGGACCCCGTGACCGGCGAGTACGCGGGCGGCGTGCTGCGCGGCGACCTGGGCTATTCGCGCACCGGCCGGCAGACGGTGCGGGAGCTGATCGCCCAGCGGCTGCCGGCGACGGTCGAATTGGCACTGTGGAGCGCGCTGCCAATCATCGGCGGCGGAATACTCCTGGGTGTCCTGGCCGCCATCAATCACAACAAGCTCATCGACCAGATCATCCGCGTCTTTGTCACCATCGGTTGGTCGTTCCCCACGTTTGTCTTTGGTCTGCTGCTGCTCCTGGTCTTTTATGCCAAGCTGCGGTGGTTTCCACCCGGTCGACTGTCGGACCCGATGATGATGGTGATCGCCTCGCCCGACTTTCACCAGTACACGCACATGTACACCATCGACGGCCTGCTGAACCTGCGCTTCGACGTCTTCTGGGACGCCCTGCGCCACCTGATCATGCCCATCGTCACCCTGTCCTACGTCATTTGGGCCCAGATCCTGCGTGTCACCCGCTCCGCGATGCTCGAAACGCTGCGCCAGGAGTATATCACCACCGCCCGGGCCAAGGGCCTGTCGGAGCGACAGGTGATCCGGCGCCACGCCTTTCGCAATGCCCTCATCCCGGTCGTAACGTTGGGCGGCCTGATGGTTGTGAGCCTGCTCAACGGGGTGGTCGTCACCGAGGTGATCTTTAATTATCCCGGCATGGGCTCGGCGGCGGCACGGGCCGCGGGAAGCCTGGACGCGCTGGCCGTCCTCGGTTTTGTGCTGTTCGGTGGGGTAGTCCTGATCATCGCCAACCTGGTCGTGGACGTGCTGTACGCCTACATCGATCCCCGCATCAGGCTGCAGTAGGGAGGCACCATGGCAGACAGAGCACACCCCATCCCGGAAGCTGCACCCAAGGACATCGAAGCCATCTTTGCGCTGCGCAAGCGCACCTGGCTCGAACGGACGATCGGCCCCGAGTGGTACCGGCTGGTCCACGGCGTGTTCACCAACCCACTGTCGGTCACCGGCCTGGTGATCGTCGGCTTTTTCCTGCTGATGGCCCTCCTGGCGCCCGTCCTGGCCCCACCGATCACGGACTATGTCGATCCCTACCTCATCCCCCGCGACGGCTACAGCCCCGAGCCCAAGCCGCCGGGCACCGAATGGCGGCGCGAGCCACCGCCCGTGCCCGGCTGGTACAAGTCCCTCCTGGGCCGCGACGAGTGGATCCATCTCATGGGCACAGCCAGCGGGCAGTTCGACATCTTCTATGGCGTCGTCTGGGGCACCCGCACGGCGCTGCTGGTCGGAGTGGCCATCACCGCCATTACGGTGGTCATTGGCCTCATCGTGGGCGCTCTATCGGCCTACTATGGCGGCTGGCTGGACGACGTCCTGATGCGCATCACCGAGATCTTTTTGGCCTTTCCCTTCCTCCTGGCGGCCCTGACGCTGTCGGCCATCCTCGTGCCCCTGTTCGGGCGGGGGATCTGGGCGGCCATGATCGCACTGGTCGTCTTCGGGTGGATGACCTTCGCCCGCCTGATCCGTGGCGAGATCATGGCGGCCAAGGAGCGGGACTATGTGCTGGCAGCGGAGGTGGTGGGTGCCCGCAACATGCGGGTCCTCGTGCGTCACATCGTGCCCAACGCCATCTATCCGGTCTTGATCCTGGCGTCGATGCGCATTGGAGACTATGTGCTTTCGTTTGCGACGCTCAGCTTTTTGGGAGTGGGCACCGAGATCGGCTATGCCGACTGGGGGCAGATCATTAGCTTTGCCCGCGATTGGATCCTCAGTCTGGATGTCCACTGGTACATCATCGTCTATCCCGGCGCTGCTTTGCTGTTGTTTGGGCTGGGCTGGAACCTGATCGGCGACGCCCTGCGCGACATCCTGGACCCGAGGCTCCGCTCATCTCGCGGTTGAGGAGCCTTTGCAGGGGATTGCATACGCACTGCCGCTGTTTATCGCCGCCGGAGCGCTGGTGCTCCTGGCACACTATGGCTGGCGCCACCGCGCGGCCCATCCGGCGGCGCCGGCCTTTGTGCTGCTCATCGTGCCTGTGGTCATCTGGCTGGTGGCCTATGGCTTCGAGATCCCGGCCGGCGACGTGGCGGCCAAGGAGGCCTGGGAAACGGTCATCATCGTTTCCCTGGCCTGGCTTCCGTTCTTCTGGCTGCACTTTGCCATCAGGTATTCGGGGCAGGAGGCCTGGCTCACCCGCCGCAACCGGGTTCTCCTGGCGCTCCCATCCGTCGCCACCACCCTGCTGACCCTGACCAATTCCCTCCACGGGCTGGTCTGGACCGATATCGTCATCGACAGCTCGGGCCCCTTCCTGGCGACGGTGCCCGCCCGCGGGCCATGGTTCTGGGTGCACACCCTTGCCTGCTACAGCTACATCCTCGCCGGCAACGGCCTGTTCGTAGTCTTTATGTCTCGCACGGCGGCCATTTTCCGCCGCCAGGCCCTGGCGGTCGTCCTCAGCAGCATGATCCCTCTCATGGGCAACGCCCTGCACCTGACAGGCATGATACCGGTGCCCGGCTTCGATCCCGGCGCCTTTGCCTTTGCCCTGTCGGCCGGGTTTACCGCCGTGGCCCTGTTTCGCTACCACCTCCTCGACGTCGTGCCCATCGCTCAGCGCGTTGTGCTGGATCACCTCCTGGAGGGCGTCATCGTCCTCGATCCTTACGATCGCATCGTGGACATCAACCCCGCGGCGCGGCGCATGTTGGGGCTGGGGCCCCACGAGCTGGGCGGCCAATTGGCCTCGGAGGTGCTCCAGCCGCCCGAGATCCTGACCCACTGCGTCGAGCCCGGGCAGGAGCCAAAGAGGATCCCCGTCACCCGGGGAGAGGTGCAGCGCTGGCACGAGGTCCTGGCCCTGCCCATGACGGGCACCCGCGGGCGGTATGAGGGGCGCGTCCTCGTCGTCCGCGACGTCACCGAGGCCCGGGCCGTGGAGATGCTGCGCCAGGACCTGGCCCGCGTGACGGTTCACGACCTGCGCAATCCCCTCAACGTCGTGGCCGCCGGCCTGGACGTCCTGGCGGGCGCCGGTCCAGGGGCAATGGACCCGAGCCTGGCCAACTTTGTCCAACTGGCGCGCGCCAGTTGCCACCGCGCCCTGGACCTGGTGAACACGATCTTGCAGGTGAGCCAGTTGGAAAGCGGCCGGATGCCCCTGAACCGGCGGCCCGTCCAGGCTGCCAGGCTGATCGCCGACGTCACGCAGGGAATGAGCCTGCTGGCCAGGGAGAACGAGCTGTCTTTGGAGGTCCGCGTGCCCACCAGCCTGCCCGTCGTGTGGGCCGACGAGGCGCTGCTGCGCCGCGTGCTGGAGAACCTCGCGGGCAACGCCATCAAGTTCACGCCGCCGGGCGGCCGGGTCATCGTCGCCGCCCGTCCTGTGGGCGACGCGCTGCTCATCCAGATTTCCGACACGGGGCCCGGCATCCCTCCCGAGCTGGAGGGCCGGCTCTTTGAGAAATTCAGCTCGGGCCCGGGGCCGCAGCAGGGCCCCGGGCTGGGCTTGGCCTTCTGCCGGCTGGCCGTGGAGGCACATGGCGGCCGGATCTGGATCGAGGACAGCTCGCCGCAGGGGACGAGCGTGCACTGCACCATCCCGCTCCGCGACTGCCAGCGCGCCGGTTAGCGCCGCGCCGGCGGCCCGCCTGCCTAACCCTCCGGAACCCGATCCCAGCCCACGGGGGTGGGAGGCGGCGTGCCCCCCAGCTCCAGGTAGGCGCTCTCCACGTTGCGCTGGTGGCAGCCCAGGTTCTCGTCCTGGTGGCGGTAGGTCATCGCGCTGCACGCCTCCACCGTTTCCTCGACCATCCTGCCCTGCCCCACGGCTTCGGCCACCCGCGCGTGAAGCTCGGCCAGGTAGGCGCGATCGTGGGCCAGGCGCGCAGCGATCTCGCCCGGGTCGGAGGTGGGCTGCCCGTGCCCGGGCACGAGGATGCGGATGTTCCACGATGCCAGCGCCGACAGGGTTTCCTTGTAGGCCGGCAGGCTGTGGCTGACGTACGGGATCTCCACGTCGCTAAGCATGTCTGCCGCCCACAGCACGCCCGACCGCGGGTCGTGGACGACGCATTGATCGGCCTCGTGGCCTGGCGCGTGGACCAGTCGCAGGCGCAGCTCGCCGACGGCCAGCTCGTCCTCCCGGTCAAAGGTCCGGGTAGCCGCCGGCAAGGCAAAGGACTCAAAGCCCTTCACGGAAAAGGCGGCCACCCACTGGGCAACCTGCGCCAGGATGCGCTGTGCCCTCTCGCCGGCGATGGTCCGCGCGTAGAGGGCCTGGGCGACGACCGGCGCGCCGGCAAAGGCCGCGACGCCCAGGAGGTGATCCCAATGGCTGTGTGTCAGGACGATGGCCCGCACCTCGGCGTCGCGCTCCTCGACAAAGCGCCCGATGGCCTGCACCTCCTGGGGAAAAATGCCGGGGTCGATGAGGCATGCCTGCCCCCGGCTAACGAATACGCCGCTGTTGGTGGCGTACAGGCTGCTCTGCGCCGTCCACAGCTCCGGGCTCCATTGCTCCCACGTTTGCGACATTAGCTTTGCTCCAGAAAAGACTCCCAGAATTCGCCTGGCGAGAGGATGGGAAAGTCGTACTCGTCGCGCCCGTCAAGAAGGTGCGCGTCGTTGCTCACCAGCGTCGCGCCTGTCGCCGCGGCCAGGGCGGCGAACTTGCGGTCGTCCGGGTCGGGCACCAGGAAGAACTGCTCGGGGTGGGTCTCGCCCCGGTAACGGTGCTCCTCGCGAAAGAGGCCGGCCCACTGCTCCCACGAGAGGCGCGGGATCTGGCTCAGGACGGCCCGGATCTCGCCCCGGGTGCCGTCGTTCCAGGCCATGACCAGGGCGCCCCTGGCCACCTCTCCCAGGATGCGGGCCGAGCGGCTGCGGGGGTTAAAGCTGGCGGCGACGAACAGGTTAGTGTCCAGGACGACCTTCAAGGCCCGATGCCCCTCCCTTCCTTCTGGGAAGGATAGCATGGAACGGCGGGACTGTCAACCGGTGCCGCCCAAAACCCGCGAGGCCCAGTGCAAAGTCAGCTTCGTTGCCTGGGATCGCCGAGCGCCGGCTCGGCCTTTCTCTCTACACCCAACTTCCCGAATTGGTGCTCGGCCGTCCCAGCGGCAGTCAAGAGACAATGCAAGCCGTAGCCTATACCCGCGAGGCCCAGTTGACATTTCACAGCTTCCGATCTACAATCGTGGCTCAGCGAAAATCATTGGGCCGGATGTGCGGAGCCTGCGCCACGCGCTGCCCCTGGCCGGAAGGGGAGCAGGGCGTGCGGGCAGAGCCAGAATTACCCACACGAGGGGAGAGCAACGGTGCTAATTGTCCAATACATGGAGCAGGTGGAACACGTACACCTGATCCTGGAGCACCTCATTTGCACCGAATTGCGCCAGGCCATCGGCCTGGAGGATGTCGCCCTTTCGGAGCGGGCCCGGGCCGTCGAGCTGAGCCTGCGCGAGGCGCAGCAGGCGTTCGAGCGCGGCCTCACGGCGCCCGGCGCCAAGTAGAGCCCACAGGACGGCATCTTGCGAGCAGCGGTTTTCCTGGACCGGGATGGGGTGATCAACCAGAACCGGTCCGATTACGTGAAAACGTGGGAAGAGGTCTCTTTTCTCCCGGACGTTTTCCCTGCCCTCGCCCGCCTGTCGAGCACGCCTTTCTGCATCGTTCTGGTCAGCAACCAGTCACCCATTGGCCGGGGCATTCTAAGCTGCGCTGAGGTCGAGGCCATCAACCGCCGGATGGTGGCCGAGATCGAGCGGCAGGGAGGGCGGATCGATGCCGTTTACTACTGTCCCCATCGACCCGACGAGGGCTGCGATTGCCGAAAGCCAAGGCCGGGCATGCTGCTCCGGGCAGCGTGCGAGCTGGATCTGGATCTGAGCGGCTCCTATCTCGTAGGCGACGCCGTGAGCGACGTCGAGGCAGCCCTGGCGGCCGGCTGCTCTCCGATCCTGGTGCTAACCGGCCGCGGCACCGACCAGCAGCCCATCCTCCGCAAACGGGGGTACACATGGGTCCCCATAGTCGCCGGCCTGGCGGGCGCCGTGCAGCTCATCCTCGGCCCGGCCGGCGCGGAGCCGTGAGCCGGGAACAGCGGCACAAGGCCCTGGCAGAGACCGGAGTTGGCCCACGGGCCCGGAACCTTCAGGCGGCGATCATTTGGAAACTGGTCGCAAGGATGCTATAATTGCTCCACCGGCCTAAACCCGCAAGCTGCACCGAGGATGCTGAGGGCCTAGAAAGAAGGCAGATGACTGCTATTCGCTTCGATCACGTCTCGAAAAAGTTTGCGCTCCGCCGGGAACGCCCGCAGTCCTTCCAGGAGCTCTTCCTCAGCCTGTTACGAGTGGAAGGGCGATCCCGGAGGTCGCAGCCCTATTGGGTTCTGTCAGACGTGAGCTTCGAGGTCAAGATGGGCGAAGTGGTGGGCTTTATCGGGCCGAATGGCGCCGGCAAAAGCACCGTCCTCAAGCTCATGTCGCGCATCATCGAGCCCACGTCAGGGCGTGTGGAGGTCAGCGGCCGGCTGGGTGCCCTCCTGGAACTGGGGGCGGGCTTTCACCCCGACCTTACCGGCCGGGAGAACATTTATCTGAACGGCTCGATCCTGGGCCTGACCCATGACCAGATCCGCCGCAAGATGGATCGGATCATCGACTTTGCCGAGCTGGACATGTTCATCGACGTGCCCGTCAAGCACTATTCCTCGGGCATGTACGTTCGCCTCGGCTTTTCCATCGCCGCTCACACGGACCCCGAGATCGTCCTCATCGACGAGGTTCTGGCCGTCGGCGACGCGCGCTTCCAACACAAGTGCCTGGACAAGATCGCCGAGCTGCGGCGGCAAGGCCTGGCCATCGTTCTCGTGTCCCACGACCTTGGCTCTATCCAGTCGTTGTGCGAAAAGGCCATCTGGCTGGAAGACGGCCAGATCCAGGCCTTTGGTCAGCCGGCGGAAGTGGTCATGGCCTACCTCAACAAGGTGGCCTGCGAGGAAAACCTGGAGGGCGAGAGCTCCTTGCCCAAGCTTGACAGCGGCAACCGGTGGGGAACAGGAAGAGTGCAGATTACCAAGGTCGAGCTGCTCGACAGCAAGGGGCAGCCCTGTCGCGTTTTCGTCACCGGCTCGGACATGGAGATCCGGCTGCACTATCGCGCCAGGGAGCCCGTCGAGGACCCCATCTTTGGCATGTCCATCCACCACCAGAACGGCATGCTGGTCAGCGGCCCCAACACCGGCTTTGGCGGGATGCGCATTCCGTCCGTAGAGGGCGAGGGCGTGGTCGTGTACCGCATTCCATCCCTGACGTTGCTGGAAGGGACCTACCGGGTCTCGGTTTCGTGCCACACGCGAGACGACAGCGAGATGTACGATTTCCACGACCGGGCCTATTCCTTCCGCGTCTATCCCGGCAAGTCGCTGGAGCGCTACGGGCTCATGACGACGAACGGGCAGTGGCAGTTCAACCCCGAGGAGGCGAGCCTGGAGCATGCGGCCGGAGGGAACTCCAGTGGCGGATTCCGTTAAAAGCCGGCACCGCGCCCTGCTCATCAGCCAGGATATCGTCGGCCAGAGGATGGCCGGGCCCGGCATTCGCTATTGGCACCTGGCACAGTCCCTGGCGCCCCACGCCGACGTTACGCTGGCCGTGCCGGCCGACTCTCCACCCGACCTGCCGGCGCCGTCCGTGGCCATCGCCCGCTATTCTCGCCGGGAGTGGGCTTCGCTCCAACCGCTGGTGGAGGCCAACGAGATCGTCATCTGCCCCAGCGACATCATCAGCGACTTTCCGGAGCTGGCACAGAGCCAGGCGTACCTCGTCGTGGACGGCTACGTTCCCCTGCTGGCCGAGTGGCTGGCCCTCAACAGCTTCCTGGACGTCGAGGCGCAAAACGCGCTGTGGTGGCAGCGAATGCGCGACCTGAACCAGCAGTACCTGGTCGGCGATTTCTACATCTGCGCCAGCGAGCGGCAGCGGGACTGGTGGCTTGGCCTGCTGGAGGCCAACGGACGGATCAACGCCTGGACCTTTCGCGAGGATTCGTCGCTGCGCCGCCTCGTGGACACCGTGCCCTTTGGCATTCCCGCGGCTCCGCCGCGCCCCACGGGCCGGGGGATCAAGGGAGTGTGGCCGGGCATCGGACCCGACGATCGCCTCATTCTGTGGGGGGGCGGTCTCTGGCCCTGGCTCGATCCCCTGACTGCCCTGCGGGCGGTGGCCCAGCTCTGGCCGCGGCACCAAAACCTGCGCCTGGCCTTTCCAGGCATCGCCCACCCCAATCCCTGGATGAGCCAGATGCCAACCCAGCTCGAGCTTACGAGGCAGCTCGCTGCCGAGACCGGCCTGCTGGATAAGGCGATCATTTTCGGGGACTGGATCGACTATGCCGACTGGCCCAACGTGCTCCTTGAGAGCGACGTCGCCCTCGCCCTGGCATTCGACACGCTGGAGACCAGGCTTGCCTTTCGCAGCCGGGTCATGGAGTATGCCTGGGCCGGGCTGCCGTGCGTGATCACGGGGGGAGATGCCACCGCCGAGCTGGCGGCCGGCGGCGATCTGGCCCTCGTCGTACCCTGCGGGGACGTCGAGGAGGTGGCGAAAGCCATTGAAGGGCTGCTGGCCCTGTCGAGCGAGGAGCGGGAAGCGCGTTCGGCCCGCCTGCGCTCGACCCTGACCTGGGAGCGGGCAGCGCGCCCCCTGGTCGAATTCTGCCGCAATCCGCGCCGGGCTCCCGACCGGGAGGCCATGGGCGACCGCTTTGGCAATCCCTATTACGTCGCCGAGACGGAGCGCGTCCAGGATCGGCTGACCAGGGAGCGGGACCTGTACGCCAACGAGGGCCACAAGCTGGCCCAGGCGCGAGACGAGCTGCTGCAAGAGGTCGCTTACCTGTCGCGTCCCCTGAATCCCTTGCGTGCCCGCTGGCGACGCACCCGGATCGCCCGTGCCTGGCGGGCCAGGCGCGAAGGCTAGCGTGCGCCAGGAACCTCCTGTGGACTCGACTACCATCATCGTCCTCGGCTACAACAGCAAGGCCTATTTGCAGGACTGCTTTGCCTCGCTGCAGGCCATGGACGGCGCCGCGAAGGCCCGGCTCCTTTTCGTCGACAACGCCTCCCAGGACGGCTCGGTCTCGTGGATGAAAGAGCACTTTCCCGAAGTCGAGATCCTTCGCAACCCTGCCAACCTTGGGTTCTGCGGCGGAAACAACGCCGGTGCCCGCCACGCCAGGACAGAGTGGATCGGCTTTCTCAACCCCGACATGCGGGTCGCGCCCGACTGGCTGGCGCAGTTCGCCCTCGTCGCCCAGGACCCCACCGTGGACGCGGTTGCCAGCCGCATCATGAACTGGGATGGCAGCCTGGTCGACTTTGGCGGCTCGGCCATGAACTTTTACGGCTATGGGATGCAAGAAGGCATCGGGGAGGCGCCGCCGCCCTCAGCGCTGGAGGATCGGGACGTCCTCTTTGCCTGTGGCGGCGCCATGTTTGTACGGCGCGACCTCTTCCTGGAGGCGGGGGGGTTCGACGAGGACTATTTTGCCTTTTTCGAGGACATGGACCTCGGCTGGCGCCTGTGGGTCCTCGGCTACCGGGTCCGGTACGCGGCCAGGATGGTGGTGTACCACCACCACCACGGCTCCTGGGGGCAGGTTCCGAGGCGCGAGCGCCAGACGCTGTACGAGCGCAACACGCTGGCGAGCGTCCTCAAGAACTACGAAGACGCCACCCTGGCAAAGGTGCTGCCTGCAGCCCTGCTTCTGTCGGGCTACCGGGCCTTCTTGACCTCGGGCCTGGACCCGGACGCTTACCGGCCCCGACCTCCCGCCGCCATGTCGAGGGCCTGGGGCCCCTATGCATGGGTGCGCGACGCGGTGCTGTACTACGGGCCGCGGGCGTGGGCTGCCTTCCGGGACGGAGGTCCGGCGGCCGTCGTCCGGAAGGGCCGGGCGGAGCTCGAGCGCCGC
This sequence comes from Anaerolineaceae bacterium, assembly GCA_012514775.1. The sequence goes on along the minus strand of JAAYZQ010000032.1, from coordinate 6,764 downwards.
GCGAAAGGGCGGAGGCAGAGTGGGCAGGCACCGCTCCCGGCGGACGGCGAGCCCCTCGACCCGTCGGCCACCTACCTGCCCGACCGCACCATGGCGTACCTGGACGCGAGCCGGTGGCTGCTGGCATCCTCCGATGGGCTGATGGCCAAGAGGCAGCGCATCCAGGCCGCCCGCCGGCGCAGTGACCGGGAAGTCCAGGCCCTGTTTCGCAAGCCCCTGACGCCCAACTATCCGGACCCCGAGCACCTGCGGGCGATGATGGTCCTGTGTGAGATCTGGTCGATCTACGACCTCTTCAGGGAGCACTGAGGTGCGGATGAAACCCTGGCTCCGAGCACCCGCCAGCCTGCCCGGCTTTCCCCGGATCACGGCCATGGCCGTCGCCGAAGGGCCCGCGACGGGCGCGCAGAATGGCCGGCCGCGCACCGCGCCGGTCCACCCGGCGCTCCAGGCCGGGCACCTGCAGCAACTGGCGCGGCGCGCCCGCAGCCCATTTATCCTGGTTCACCCCACCGGGGCTGTGCCCCACTCGGACTGGCTGGGCGCTGCCCTGGAGCTTATGGAGGGCGCGCCGGACCTCGCCGCCATCTCGGGTGGCGCCATGGAGGGCGGCCAGCGGCCGCGGCCCACCCTGTGCCTGGACGCAGGCGCCATGCTGGCGCGGCGCTCGGCGCTGGTGCACAGCGGAGGCCTGGCTCGCACTTTGCAGGGCCAGGGCGATGGCCTGGACCTGGCCTGGCGCCTGTGGGCCATGGGCCAGCGGGTCGTCAGCCTGCCCGTCGGGGCCGGCCCCGGGCCGTTTCGCCCGGCAGGCGACTCCTGCTCCGTCTACCAGGCCCACTGGAGCTGGCTCCAGATCCTGGTCCGGAACTGCGAGGAGGAGGTCCTGGGCAGGGCATTCTCATCCACCCTGTTGCGGCTCATGGCGGCGGCCGGCGAGGCCGCCGAACAGACCGCCGTCCCGTGCCGCGAGGGGCAGAGGGCCGCGGACCCGGCGGCCCCCGGCGCCGCCATCCAGCACGTCACGGCCCTACGCCGCGACCCCGCCGCCTCCCGCGAGCCCCGCTACCGGGTGAGCCGCGGTGCCGGCGAGATGCTGGTCGCGGTCCACGATGCCACGCTGCTGTTGCCGTCGGCGTTCGACCAGCGAAAGCAAGTGCAGGCGCTGCGACGCGTGCCAGACGCCGAGATCGAGGCGCGGATCGGACGCCCTCCCCTGGAGGTCGTCGAGGAGCAGATGGCCGCCCTGGGTCGTGCGGCGCTCCAGGCCGAGATGACCAGGGCCGGCGAGGGGTAATGGGGGTAGGTGTATGGCTGCCGAAGGCTTGTTGATGCTGAGCCCCGACCTGGTGAGCGAGCAGATGGCGGGGCCCGGGGTGCGCTATTGGGAGCTGGCCCACGTCCTCGCCCGGCGCCTGCCCGTGACGCTGGCCGTGCCTGCCGGTCCGCCGCCCCCGCCGACCGAAACGGTGCGGACCGTCGCCTATGACACGCACGAGCGAGAGGCCGTCCAGCGCCTGGCGGAGGAGCACGCCGCCCTCTTCTTGTCGGGGCCGGCGCTGTATTATTTTCCCTTCCTGGCCCAGCTCGACCGGCCCATGGCCATCGATCTGTACATTCCGTCCATCCTCGAAAACCTGGAGATCCACAGCGCGCGGCCCCTCGACGAGCGCTGTGGCATCCACTCGGCCGACCTTGGCCTCCTGAACCAACTGTTGCAGGCGGGCGACTTTTTTCTGTGTGCCAGTGAGAGGCAGCGCGATCTGTGGCTGGGCGCGCTCCTGGCCAACAACCGGGTGAACCCTCGAACCTACACCGGCGACGTCGCCCTGCGCAGGCTCATCGACGTGATGCCCTTTGGCCTGCCGTCCAGGACGCCCGTGCACAGCCATCGGGTGCTCAAGGGCGTCCATCCGGGGATCGGCCCCGAGGACCGGGTCATACTGTGGGGCGGCGGCGTCTGGGAGTGGCTGGACCCCATCACCCTCATCGAAGCCGTGGCCCGCCTGGCAGCGGTCGGGCAGCCCGTCCGGCTCTTTTTCCTCGGCGTCCGGCACCCACACCCCATCGTGCCCGAGATGGCCCGGGTGCGCCAGGCCCGGCAGCGGAGCCAGGAACTGGGCATTCTCGACAAGCACGTCTTTTTCAACGAGTGGGTGCCTTACGAGGAGCGCCAGAACTACCTGCTCGAGGCCGACGTGGGCGTGAGCATGCACGTCGACCAGCTCGAGACCCGTTTCTCCTTCCGCACGCGGGTGCTGGACTATATCTGGGCCGGGCTGCCCATGGTCCTGACCGCCGGTGACTCCATGAGCGACCTGGTGCAGCAGCACGGGCTCGGCATCCTCGTCCCGCCCCTCGACGTCGACGCCGTGGTCCGCGCCCTGGAGACGATCCTGGCACAACCCGACCCGCGCAGCGCCTACCGTCCCTCCTTCGAGGCCCTCCGGCCGCAGCTCACGTGGGAGAGGGTCGCCGCCCCACTCCTGGCCTTTGCGCTCGACCCGTGGCGCACGGCCGACCGCGGCGCGGGGACGGCCGCCACGGAGCCGGGACTTGCCGCCGCGCCCGAGCCCACACCGCCGGGCGGACTCTTGCCCAAGGCCTGGCGCATCCTCCGCCAGGAAGGTCCGGGGCAGCTCGCCGGAGAGATCCGCTCCTACCTGCGCTGGTTGAGGGAGCGTCCCCGGCCATGATCGAGATCGGGCCCCTGGTGTCCATCGTCATCCCCACGCGCAACGCCGGGGAGAGATTTCGCGACGTCCTGGCCGCCATCCGCGCCCAGGAGCCGGCCGGATCCGAGGTCGAGATCGTCGTCGTGGACTCGGGCTCGACGGACGGAACCCTGGACGTAGGCCGCCAGTTCGGCGCCCGCGTGTTCTCCATCCCGGCCCGGGAGTTCAACCACGGCGAAACCCGCAACCTGGGCATCGGGCACAGCCGGGGCAGCCTGGTCGGCTGCCTGGTGCAGGATGCGCTGCCGGCGAATAATGCCTGGTTGGCCCCCCTGGTTGACACCCTGCAAGGGGATGAACGGGTGGCAGGTGCCTATAGCCGCCAGCTTCCCTGGCCTGAAGATGATCCCCTGACCCAGTTCCTGGTGGGCCAGTGGCACCAGGTGCAAGGCGCCCGGCGCGTCTGCCAGGCCCTGCCCGGCCCGGGCACCCTGGGCAGCCTGCCCTTCGCCGAACGGCGCCGTGCCTGTGCCTTTGACAACGTCAGCTCTCTCCTGCGACGCGACGTCTGGGAGCAGCACCCCTTTCGTCCCCTTCCCTTTGCCGAGGACATGGATTGGGCCCGCCGGGTGCTCCAGGCCGGCCTGGCCGTGGTCTACGAGCCCGACTCGCAGGTCTATCACTCCCACGTCCGCCCCTTCCTCTACGACCTGAGGAGACAATACGTGGACGAGCGGGTCCTCCTGGATTCCCTGGAGGCCGATGACCGGACGATCCGCGCCTGGAACAGCCCGCGGCAGGTGTTGGGCCTGGTGAAGCACGTGTTGGGCCTGGCCCGCCGCCAGGGAGCGCTGTCGCCAGCCCTGGTCCGGCACCTCGCCACGTTTTCCCTGGCCATCTCCATCGGTTCCGCCGCGAGGCGCGCCGTGCACCCGCGCCTGCGCTCGCCCCATCCGCCAGCGTGGTCCAAGCGCGCCGACGCCTGGTTCCTGGACGGCGTATGAAAGAATAAAAATGAAGATCCAATTTCTTATTCACCAGTTCTATCCGACCAGCCAATATGGCGCCGAGACATATGCCTATCACCTGGGCTTGGGCCTGCAGACGCAGGGCCACCAGGTGTCGGTCTTTTACCGGGAGAACCACCTGCCGCGCCAGTTTGGCCTGAGGCAGCGGCTTCTGGAAGAAGAGCTGGAGGTCGATGGACTACCCGTCCATCGCGTGTTCCTCAACCCCCGATACGGCGTGGGTCGGGGCGCCTTCTTCCACTTCTTGACGACCTTTTACAACCCGGCCATCGAGGAGGCCTTTGCGCGCCACCTGGATCGCTTGCGTCCTGATCTGATCCACGTCCATCACCTGCTCTACCTCTCGGGGGGTCTTCTGGCGGTGGCGTGCCGGCGGGGTATCCCCGTGGTCGCCACCCTCCACGACTTCTGGTACTTTTGCCCCAACGCCCAGCTTTTGCGGCCCGGCGGCGAGATCTGCGGGCAGAATCCCACGCTGCACTGCGGCGCCTGCATGAAGGCCCTATATGGCGGCCGTATCCCGCGGGCCATCCTGCCCCTGGGCGCACCCTTTTTCGCCTGGACGCGCCGTCACCTGCGCCGCGCCATGTCCAAGGTCCAGATCCTCGTCGCTCCGTCGCAGTTCCTGCTGGACGAATACGTCCGACAAGGCTATCCGGCGGACAGGATGATCATGGTCGAGCATGGCCTGCCCGAGCAGGGGCTGGACCAGATTGTCCGCTCCGACGAGCTGGCGTATCCTGTACGGGTGGGCTACGTCGGCTCGTTGACCCGCCACAAGGGCGTGCACGTCCTCATCGACGCCTTCCGGCGCATCCCGCCGGAGCAGGCCACCCTGGACGTGTACGGCTCGCCCGATCCCTTTCCCGAATACAGCGCTGACCTGCGACAACTAGCTGTGGGCCACGACCATATCCGGCTGCGAGGGGCCTTTGAGCACGGCCGCCTGCGCCAGGTGCTCCAGGACCTGGACCTTCTGGTCGTGCCCTCCCTGTGGTACGAGAATTCGCCGGTGGTCATTCAGGAGGCTTTCAGTGCCGGCGTACCCGTCGTGGCCTCGCGCCTCGGGGCCCTCCCGGAGAAGGTGCAGGAGGGAGTCCAGGGCCTCCTCTTCGAGCCCGGCGACGTCGAGAGCCTGGCCCAGGTGTTGTCCGGGGTACTGGCGGATCCTGGACAGCTTATGGCCCTGCGCCAGAATCTACGGGGCTATCGGAACAGCTTTGACGAGCACCTGAACAGGATCTCCGGGCTGTACGAGAGCCTGCTTTCCCCGCGTGCGGGTCGCTAAAGCCCCGGCATTCCCCAGTTTGTCCGTGAACCGGCGGGCCCGCGGCCTCGCGGCATCGTCGCAATCAGGTGGCGGGGAGCCCGGCCTGGTTGCACGTCTTTCAAGCGGCGCCAGCCCCGCTGGTATCTACATAACGTACGGCTAGTACCATTGCCTTATTGCCAGCGACATCGGGCTGTGGTAGAATCGCCGGACATGCAGCTTCGTCGCATCACAGGAGGAGAATGGAGAAATCACTTTAGGAGCCGAGTGCGAACTATGCACAAACAAAGAGGTTCATGGCTGCTCAGTCTTGGTATTCTCTTGCTACTATCCACGACGAGCCTGGCCAGGCAAGCGGACGATCCGTTGGCCGCCATCCCCCTGGAACTGACCGAGCCGAACGGCATCGGAGACAACCTCGCCGAGATCGATGACTTTGCCACCTTCCACATGGGCGACCCCTGGGACATGGAACAGCCCACAGATCTATATCTTTACCGCACCCACGACAGCTACTTTCAGAACGAGCGCTTCGAAAACGGATATTTTGTCGGGAACATGACGGTAGGCGACGGCCGGGAGTATATCATGCCCCTGTATGCCGGCGCGGTCAATCACGATGCCATCCGCATCGGCAAGATCGGCTACAACTACCCCATCGACACCAACCACTATCGCTACCTCTCCTTTCGCATGTACTCCAGCGGGCCGAGTTGCCGCCAGGGCATCGTGTACTGGTCCGAAGACGACACGAGGACAGAGGCTGTTACCGGCTACTCCAACGGCTTTTACGTGCCGCCCCAACCCTGCGACCCGGCCGAGAAGGCTGGGTGGGCGATCTATGTCCTCGACCTGGAGACCATTGGTATTCAACGGGGAGGGAACAACTGGGAGAGGATTATCCGCGAGATGCGGATCGCCCCCGTGGGCGGGGTGCCGGCCGGTACCGAGATCCGCATGGACTGGATCCGGCTGACGGCGGAGGATCCGCGGACCAGCCGGCCCTACACCATCCGCTGGCAGAACGCGACCGGACCCGTCACACTCTATGCCAGCCGGGGAGACAAGGCGCTGGACGAAAACGACATCCTCATTGACACCGTGGACGGCTCGCTGGGCAAGTACGTATGGCAGACCGGCGTGCTGGAGGCGGGCACCTATTACATCTATGTGACCGACGGCAGAACCTCTGCCTGGAGCCCCGGCGCGCTGGTCCTCAACAAGGTGCCGTCCGTCCAGGTCGTGGCACCGAGCATGACCAGCGGCCCCGAGTACAGCGCTGTAAAAGTCGGCAACCCGTGGGACATGAACGACCCAGCCGATATCAACCTGAACCCACCTCCGCCCTTCAATACCTGCATGGACCAGACCAGGTTCGAAAACGGCATCTTTCATGCCCGCACGCCCCGATGTCCCGAGTCTCTGCCCCACAACGACCCGATGATCTTTTTGGGGGGCTTTGACCGCAATCCACCCGGTACCCCAGACCCCGAAGTCGACACCAGCCGCTATCGGTACTTTTCCTTCCGCTACTGGCTGGAGGGTGAGCAGAACATGCCTGGCGGCTGGGTGGCCCGGGTGCTGTGGTGGAAGGAAAACGCCACCGACAACGGGGTGATCGAGGCTCCCTCCACGGGGCGCGACATCATCCTCTACGAGGGCTGGAATACCTATTCCCTGGACCTCACCGCCGAGGACGCGGTGGACAACACCGTTCCCCAGGACCGGCCCTGGCTAGAGTCGCACCCCAACCGCATGCGCCTGGATCCCAATGAAATGATGCCCGAGCTG